>SLJK01000078.1 GCA_007135125.1 Syntrophomonadaceae bacterium
CTTTGATAAAGCTTTTTAGATACCACCTTGATTCACTCCCTTTCCAAAAGAACAACGCGGATAGAAACACGTCTCACATTGTCGACAGAGGCCCCCGTGACCCAGTGCAATAATATCATGGGATGTAATACTCTCACCGGCCACAATGCGCGGCAATATCAGATCAAAAACAGTCACATGGAAAAACATGGCGCAGGCCGGCAACCCTACGATGGGAATACCATTTTTATAGGCCAGCATGAACATAGCTCCAGGAAGGGCAGGAGCACCGTATTTAATGATATGAGCACCGGTGCTGCGAATACCGGCAGGAGTAACATCATCCGGGTCTACGGACATTCCCCCAGTCACCACGATAAGATCGCATCCCTGGGAAAGAAGTTCAAGAATACTTTTCTTTATGCTTTCCCGGTCATCGCCAGTATACAGTATCTCAGGACCTTCCATAGCGAAATATGAAGCCTTTTCGCGTAATACGGGAGAAAACCCGTCAGTAATACGCCCTTCCAAAACCTCCTGCCCTGTAATCACCCCACCCATTTTATATTTGCCATAAGGTAACACCTTAAGGGGGAAAGCACCACCAACGCAAAGACTTTCCACCTCTTCCACCACTTCTTTTTTTACTACCAGGGGAATAACCTTGGCACCGGCCACTTTTTCACCCGTTTCCACGGCTGTATTTGTATGAAGGGTGGCCACTACCACATCAGTCAGACTATTAATTTTATTGAGTTTTGCAACATCCACTTTTAAAAGACCTCTCTGTTGTGCCAAAAGCTCCACCTTGCCCTCTGCAGGACCTTTTAATGTCAGCCCTTCACCATGAAGCGCCTCAGCGATCCTTATACCCGCTTCATCTTCATGGAGTTCTTCCTGTTCAAGTTCCAAAGCATAAATATGTTTTTTCCCCAGATCCAATAAAATTTCTACATCTTTTTCCCTGATACGATGTCCCTTTTTAAAGAGCGGACCCTTAAAGGAATCCTTCTCAATCTTGGTAATATCGTGGCAAATAACCCTTCCGATAGACTTTTTCGTCTCCAAGTAACGTATTTTCATTTTCTGATCTCTCCAAAAAATTAGTTTTTGCGTTATATGCAAACAGGTATAACGACTTTAAAAATTTTTGCGATCAAGCTATTAATATTATATTACATAGTAATTATATACGGGTGGAATTTTTTCCTGCCGGAAGCAAAATTTTTTTAGCTAAACACTTTTAGACATTACAACACTACCCCATGCCTTATATTATATCCTCCCTAAACCGCGCAGAACCTTTTCTGGAGTAATGGGTAAACTTTTTATCCTAACACCTATAGCATCATGCACAGCATTAGCAACAGCTCCCAGCATACCTGCGACAGAACCCTCGCCAACTTCCTTGGCACCAAATGGTCCGCTGGGCTCATGAGTGGCCACAATTCCGTCCGCCGCTTCGGGGGTGTCCAGGGAAATAGGAAGACGGTACTGGAGAAACGAAGCGTTGAAAAGCTGCCCTTCTTCCAGGTAAACTTCCTCTGACAGTGCCTGTCCTGCACCCATGGAAGCACACCCGTGAATCTGGCCTTCCACTATGGTCTTGTTCAAGGGGTAACCACAGTCGTGAAAAGTAACTGCTTTTACCAGTTTCACCCTGCCGGTCCAGGTGTCAACTTCCACTTCTGCCGCCTGAGCGGCAAAGCCATAAGCTCCGGTAAAAAGACCCTTCCCCTTGGCTAAACTAGGGTACCGATCGGTCTTTTCGTAACCCTTATAAGAACCGGTTCCAATAACAGGGTTCCCGCCTCGCTTTAAAACACTGGCCTGTATAGCTTGCTGATAGCTCACAAACCTTTCAGGGTCCTCCTTTAAAAATACTTTTTTATCCTCGGCCTCCAGTTCTTCCAGATCATCAACACCCAGCAGGTCAGTCGCCCCTTCTATAATCTGCTTTTTGGCATCCAACGCCGCCAATCTGACTGCACTTCCGGTCACCAGGGCAGTACCGCTCAAAAAGCTCCCCAGATCGATTGGACAAAGATCCGTGTCACCAGCAACGACATGCACATCTTCCATTCCGATCCCCAATACTTCTGCCAATACCTGGGAAAGAGTTGTGTAGCTACCCTGGCCAATATCCTGGGCACCTGTAAAGAGGGTGGCCGAACCGTCATCATGCATCTTCACAATAGCAGCGGAAGCAAAGGGATAATACATAGCACCGCTAAACATGGAACATAGAGATACCCCCAAACCCCTCTGATATCTGCCGTTTTTGAGCTCACTTTTAGACTGCTGCCGTTTATCTTGCCAGTTAATTGCCTCCATAGCACCCTCAATACATTCTGTAAGGCCACAGCTGTTGAGCACATCCCCGTTGGGAAGTGCGTCGCCTTGCTCGCGAACATTTTTCAACATTATCTCAACCGGGTCCATTCCCATATCCCTGGCAAGGAGGTCTATATGAGAATCTATAGAAAAGCGAATCTGGGGAGCCCCGTGTCCTCTCTGCGGTCCGCGGATGGGATTATTGGTGTAAACAGAAATACCCTCGTAGCGATAGTTGGGTATGTTATAAATGGGAAAGCTGAAGCCATGACAGAGAAAAATAACCACCGGTCCTGAACCCCGGTAGGCTCCGTTATCAGCAATTACCTTGATATCCTGCGCAATTATAGTGCCATCTTTTTTGACCCCCGTTTTAACTGTAATATTCATGGGATGTCGTTGCCTCGTGGTCATAAAGACTTCTTCCCGCTCCAATTCTATCTTGACCGGGCGCCCGGTCTTAAGAGCCAGGCAAGCCGCACAATACTCATAGGAAAAAAGGTCGATTTTCCCCCCAAAAGCACCCCCAACGTAGGTATGATGAACCCTTATTTTGCTTGTAGGCATTTGAAGGGTCTTGCTTAAAAAAAATCGCTTTAGAAATATACCCATGGTGGAAATCCACACATGCAGCTTTTCATCAATTTCATCAAAACTGGCTACAGCGGCATGGGGTTCCATTTGACAGTGGGCCGTGGCCTTTAATTCGAAAGTATCTTCCCGGATATAGTCAGCTGCCGCAAAACCCTCTTGAACATCACCATAATTGATAAAAGTGTTTCCGCTTATATTGCTTAATTCAGATTGCTTTTCGGTACTTCTTTTCTTCTGAGCCACTCCCCACTCTTCCCAGGCACTGGTCCCCTCCAGTTCTTCATCGTGGATAAGTGGAGCATCATCTTGCATGGCCTCCTCTGCTGTGAAAACGGGGGGAAGCACCTGGTATTCAACCTTTATTAACGATAATGCCTCCTCCGCAATGGACTCGCTATCGGCGGCCACAGCAGCCACCTCATCCCCAATATATCTAACTTTGTCGACAGCCAGTGGTTGTTCATCAGCAGGGTACCTTGGGGTATCCACAAAGGCGTAGCGTACATCTTTTAAATCCTCGCCAGTTATCACCCCCCTAACCCCAGGCAGCTTTTCTGCTTCGCTGGTATCGACATTCAATATCCTGGCATGAGGATAGGGGCTGCGCAAAATTTTCCCGTATAACATGCCGGAAAGATTGACATCCACAGTAAATCTTGCTTTACCAGTAGCCTTTGCAGGTCCGTCAACTCTAGGCAAACCTTTGCCGACCACATTGTATTCTGACATTAAGTTTACACCCGCCTTTCGGAATAATTTTCTTCAGCCAGGGAAGATATAGCCTCGATTATCTGCAGATATCCCGTACAACGGCAAATGTTCCCGGCAATGGCTTCTTTTATCTCCTGTACATTTGGCGAAGGGTTTTTTTCCAGCAGGTGTTTGGTTACAAGAATCATACCCGGAGTACAAAAACCACACTGGATAGCTCCTTTTTCATTAAAAGTCACCTGAATGGGGTGTAACATACCCTCCTGTGC
>SLJK01000123.1 GCA_007135125.1 Syntrophomonadaceae bacterium
AGGCGTTAAGCAAGTAGACGGCGAGGCGAAACGCGAAACGCAGAAGCAGTTTTTGTGTCTCACGCAGAAGTTGTTAATTAAGCCGGGTGACAGGTACCCCGTCCCCTTGTCAACCCCTTGACAAGGGGACGTAATAAGGTTTGCTGCGCGGAAAGCATAAAGGCGGCAGTATATGTTTTACCCTTTGGCAGTATATGTTTTACCCTTTAATAGAAGTGGTTCGCCAGTGCTATAAAGATGATGGTGAGGGCCCAAAATACTGCTGCAAATTTTAAATTCCATTTGATTCCTACGTTATACGGCGACTGCTTTGTGAAGGAAGAAAGCATGAGCACAAGGCCGGAAAATGGTGAAATCATAAAGGATATGGACATCCCGCAGGTGAGGGCTACGGCCAGTGCCAGAGGGTTAAAATACAGGGGCGAGAGGGAAATGGTTTTGGCGATAATTATTCCCGAGGCGAATGCGTGGAAGCCGATGACGGAAAGGGAAGCGATTACGAGTGGCACTGCTGCCAGGATTACTACTGTGCCCACCCTTCCGGATGCTCCCTCGATAATGCTGCCCAGCATAGCCAGCCCTCCGCTGTGTTCCATGGAATATGTAAAAAACCCCGCCGAGATGAACAGCAGGATCTGATCGAAAAGTCTACTGATATCCCTGGCGAAGAATACCGCGCCGTGGTTAAGAACTGTTCGCGCCCTGCCGGAGAACAGCCCCCAGGATATGGTAATAATAAAGCACCCTGCGGAAATACTGTTCAGCGAGGAAAAATTCAATACGTTTCCTAATATATAGATGGTGCTGATCAATCCCACGAATAAGAGCAAAAATGAAATATAGCGCCTGGCAGGGAGAGCTGCTGCCCTTTCCTCTTGTTCTGTCTCGTTAGAGGTGGGTTTATTCCCATTTTGAGGCGTTTTAGGCAGCGTTTTATTTTGCGTGTCACCCTGCGTTTTCTTATTCCGCATTTTATAATCCTGTGCCTTATTATCCTGCATCTTATTCTGCATCTTATTCTGCATTTCATCCTGCATCTCATTTGGTGCCTTATCCTCGTCGGGGATTCGCCAGCTGGGCTCTAATACGAAGGCCATGATAAGGCCGGCCAGGCTCAAAAACATGACAGGCACGACCATCTCTGTCCAGGTAAGCCCAGAGTATTGCAGGGCTATTCCCACGCTCACCGTTACGGGACTGATAATTACGACCATGCCATAACCCCGGGAAATACTGGTTGTCTCAAAGCGGCTGTTCGCATTTATCCCGATTCGGTTAAGATTTTGGCTTACCAGGTAATAGGCTGGGGCTATGGAGCCCAGGGAAGCAAAAAATGATAAAACGTAGGAGATTAACAGGGAAACCAGGTAAGGCTGGTAGGAGCGGCTTTTCCTGGAGTAAAAACGCTGGAATAGTTCTGCGTAACGTCCCAATGCAAGCGGAATAGCCAGGAGTGTTATAGCTGCCATAAGTGTTACCAGGGGGGTCATCTCCGCGAATCCTTTTATTATATTTACCGGTGAGATTTCTGCCGAGAACACCAATGCGGCCAACCCGCTTCCACAAAGCAGAACTGCTATAATCCTGGTATACCTGGTCGTCACCGGAAAGATGGAGCTGAAGGCCGCGAGGGAGACTATCCCTCCCACATACACGATAAGCACGCTGCTGGCATGTAAAAATTCGATCAGGCCGAAAACTACGACGACTGAACACAATATAGCTCTCAGATCTATTGCTGCTTCCTTTTTCATATCTCTAATGCCAGCCCCAACTTTTGCAGTGACCACTATGGCTGTCTTGCTTACTTATACGGTTCACACGCCTTCGAGTTCTTCCCACATTGCGGGCTCAAGTTCTACTACGGTATCGGTCCAGGTGTATACCAGGCTCAGTTCGAATTTAACCCTTGCTGCGGGTTCTTCCTCTTGTTCTGTCACTGTTACTTTCCAAATATCATCGTTCCATTCAATAGAAGTTTGCCCTGTAACGTTTTTGTTGTCAATATACAGACGCCCTATTTCCACGTATTGATAGGTGATTCTATCACCAACAAGGTCCAGCGCTTCAACCTCAAAGGTGATCTTTTCTCTTTCGTCAGAGTAAGTGCCGCTGCCTCCTATCATATAGGACTGGTCGCTGATTTGTTGAGCTATTACAAATTCATTATAGCTTTCTACTCCATCGATGGTAAAGGTGATTAAGGGATGGTGGGCCTTGATTAAGGTTTCGTCTCCGTCGAGAATTACTACTTCATGAGCTTGCCCGTCGGTAAAGAAGACATCTTCTACGGTAAAGCTCTCCGGGATAATCGTATCACATTGCACTTGGATGTCATATTCGCCGTCTGCACCTGTAAAGTTTTCAAAATCAGCTTTTAAAGGTATCCCCTGCCACGTTTGCTCCGATTGTCGGGCCTCAAAGCTGGCTCTGAGCTCCAGGTTAATGTTTTCCACCTTTTCACCTGTTCCGACAGGCAAATTTTCAACCTTGTCGGGTAGATGGCCGGTCGCGTTTGCTCGAACGTTGTAGGTGCCCGGAACCACATTTTCTATAATATAACCGTAGGTATGTATTCCGTCGTCGGCGTTTGTATAAAGGGAGATCCTATATGTTCTGTCTAAATAATCACTGTCCCTTGCTCTGAGTAATATTTCCAGCTCTATAGCAGAGTTCGGGTTTCCTTCCTGGTTAAAAAGCGCCACTTCGCCCGAGATGCTCCCCAGCTCTTCTCCGAATTCGACTACTTTTGCTTCACCTTCTACGGTGAAGTTCCCCTGGTAGTCAGGGTACTGCCACCTTATAGCGGTGAACCAGTAGTCACCGTCCGGAAGTTCTTTTATGGCATTGCCCTCTTCGTCAGTCGTTACGGGGTCTCCGACCTGCTCTTCGAAGTTTTCGTCACTGTAGAGTGTGATTTCAACATTTTCTAATTTGTTTATTTCGTGGAAGGTTATTATGTGCTTCTCTACTTCTTCCGCTTCATCTTGTACGCTAACGGCTACGGTTTCGGTGGCAGGGCGGTAACCAGCGGCTGATACGGTGACTTCGATGCTGGCTTCGCCTTTCGCTACTGCGGTGACCAGGCCGTCTTCGTGCACGGTGGCTATATTTTCAGCGGTGCTTTCGTATGTGATGGTGAAATTGTCTAATGGGTCAGTTACATAAACCTGGATATACAACTCCTCCCCCACCTCCATGGTGAGTTCTTCGGGCACGACCTCAAACCGGACGGGAGGCTTGGGGTGAGCGGCGAATTCCATGGCACGGTCCAGGGAGCTGACGGTTTCCGCTCTTGTAATAGGATAACCAGGGCGGAAGGTGCCGTCGGGGTAGCCCGACATGATACCTGCCGCGTCAACGGCAGAGACTGATTTTTCGGCCCACTGGGAGATATCCTCTGCGTCGGTAAACCTGTCCAGCAGGAGGGCATCGTTTTCGGCAGGGTTAGCGCTTTCGTTGCCGCTGCCGCTATTGCTGTCGCTATTGCTGTCGCTATTGCTGCCGCTATTACTTTCGTTGTCGCTGTCGTTACCGTTTTCCCCCGTATATTCCGGTTCTAACAGGCGGTCGATGATGGCAGCAGCCTCTTCCCTGGTGATGGACCGCTCAGGGCGGAAGGTGCCGTCGGGGTAGCCGGTGAGTAAACCTTCCTGCACGGCAGCTGCCACATTATCATGATGCCAATCTTCTTTGTGGACGTCCTTAAAACCGGGCGACCGTGGTGTTTCGGTTTCGGCGATATCGAAGGCTCTGTTCATGAAGGTCACAAATTCAGCTCTGGTCACCTCTTCATCGGGCTGGAAAGTGCCGTCAGGATAGCCAGCAGCCAGGTCCCTGTCTATCCAGCTCTGTAT
>SLJK01000019.1 GCA_007135125.1 Syntrophomonadaceae bacterium
GCAAGCCCTCATCTTTCCATGGTTATTTTACCGGTTTAAACGTAAATATTTGCCGGTTTATCGCGGTTGAGAAAGTTGACAGGTACCCCGTCCCCCTGTCAAGGGTGACAGGGGGACGGGGTACCTGTCAACTTTCTCAACCGCGATCAACCGGCAAATATTTACGTTTAAACCGGTAAAATAACCATGGAAAGATGAGGGCTTGCTATGAGGAATTGCGGTGCACCGTTTCCTTTGGCATTTCTAATAATGGCCTTACACCTGCCGCCTACCCACAACAATCATCGTTGCTGTTGAGCAGCACCCGGAATGCAGCATACGCAACCGTTTCAGGACCTTCCTTTACTTTCATCGTTTGACGTGCAGCCGAAAATAATGATATTATTTCTCCAACTAAATATCCGCCGACATTCATTAAAGATCTGGAAATTATTATATTTTAATGGGGTGAGAGAATGTCTCTTGATGGTCAAAGAAAGGCATGGGCAATATTTTTTGCGTTAATCATTCTCGCTGCTTTTATAGTTCCTTATGTCAGCATGTCAGGGCTGACAAAGGCTTACGGGGCATTTCTTTTCTGGAATGTTTTTGCTATAGTGGCCATTATTGGTATCGGCATAATTACCAGTAGATGGAGGGATGATTAAGGTGAGCGCATCAACCATATATATTGCTGTAATTTTATATTTTATCCTAGGTACTGCTATCGCTGTCCTGGCTCGCAGGGGTATGGGACATGGTGTGTCAGAATTTTTCCTGGCCAACAGAGCTATAGGTGGTTTTGTGGCAGCATTGACTTATAGTGCTACTACCTACAGTGCTTTTATGTTGGTGGGCCTTGCTGGTTTTACCTACGCTGGTGGAGTGGGTGCTCTTGGTTTTGAGTTAATCTATCTTTCCGGCCTGGTTTTGGTGGCTTTTTTCGGACCCCGGTTCTGGATTGCCGGGAAAAAATACAACTATATTACACCTACTGAAATGTTGGGTGACCGCTACCAGAGCAAGTCTTTGAAGACCGTTGCAGCCATTGCGGCAGTTATCTTCTTAATTCCCTACAGTTCGGTCCAGCTCATCGGAATCGGAGCCTTAATGGAGGGACTTTCTGGAGGAGAAATTCCTTTCATGGCAGGTTTGCTAGTAGCTACCATTTTTGCTATTACCTGGACCTGGCTCGGAGGCATGAGAGCAGTGGCCTGGACCGATTCCCTGCAGGCTATGGTTATGATTACCATTGCCACCGTTTCTGTTATCCTGATTGTATACCGGGGTTTTGGCGGTTTTGGAGGTATGTTTGAAACACTGGAAACTGAATATCCGGCCTGGTTAACAGTACCTGGGCCAGGTTTTTTTAACGTTCATGCCTTTGTGGGATTGACGTTGCCCTGGTTTTTCTTTTCTCTCTCTAACCCGCAGGTAAGCCAGCGCCTTTTCATACCCAAATCACTGGGCAACATGAGAGTGATGGTCATGGGTTTTCTTATTTTCGGTTTTATTTACACTCTTATTTCTGTCATCTGGGGGTTTTCAGCACGCCTGCTTTTGCCGGACCTTGCTTCAGCGGATGATGCCACACCCTATTTGCTGGCCCTGGATCTAGTTCCTTCGTGGGTTGCCCTTATAGTTATGCTTGGTATTTCGGCGGCAGCCATCTCTACAGTGAATTCTATTATTCTGACCCTTTCTTCCATGGTTTCCAGGGATGTTTTTAGGCGAATTAAACCTGATGCGGGAGAGAAAAGCGAACTGCTGGTGGGGAAAGTTTTTGTCCCTCTTTTTGCCATAGCTATGCTTTTGTTTGCCAGCATGCGGCTTGATCTTATAGCTGCTTTATCAGTAGCCTCATCGGCAGGGCTTTTGGTTATGGTGCCTGCTATTATGGGCACCTTTTACTGGAAACGGGGAACTGCCACCGGAGCTCTTGTTAGTATAATTGCCGGAGGAATTATCGCTGCCTGGTTCCAGTTTGGAGGCATCATGCCCCTGGGCTGGTGGCCTGGAGTATGGAGTGGGATCGTTGCTACCGTTCTTTTTATAGTAGTCAGTCTACTTACAGAGCCACCTCGCCAAAAAGCGGAAGAATTCATCAATTATATCAATGATACTCTAAACAAGAAAAAAATCATATAGCCGATAACTATCCTGAAAAGGCATTTATAAGGCCCTGGTATAAAATATGATTATCGTCAGTTAAAAGAGGGATACCGAGAGATCTTAGGGTTTTGGGCCGGAAACAGCGAATCAGAGGCCAGCTGGAGCGAGTTCTTATTTGGACTTGATCTGGAAAAGATGCTTAAACCAGAAACAGAGGGACAAAACTGCAGCGGCAGTTCAGGTGCTTTCATATGACAACGGTTGACCTGATAATCTTAGGCGCTATTGTTGGTTCCAACAACTTCGCCGTGGCTTTGTCGTTAGGTGCACTAAATCAAGCTTCACGCCGTTATCGTGTGATGTTTGTTTTTGGCGTGTTCGAATTCCTGCTTCCACTGGTTGGGATCTACCTCGGAAGCACGCTGGCTATGTCTATCGGCATATACTCGAGTTTAGTTGGAGCCGCACTGCTTTTTGGACTTGGCCTGCTCACCGCTACAGGAGGTTTCCGAAAAGGTTATGATGATGAGCTTTTAGCCCGGCGCTTAACCCAATGGAAGGGGCTGCTAGTATTGGCAGCAGGCCTAAGTCTCGACAATCTGCTGGTAGGTTTCGGGCTCGGGCTCGGCGAAGTCCAACCATTAATCGTGGCGGGCGCTATCTCATTTTTTTCAGTAATATACACCTGGCTGGGAATTCAGATTGGACAGGTATCTCGTCGCAGATGGGAACACGCAGCAAAAATATTTACCGGTGTATTACTGATGCTGTTAGGAATTGCCACTGCTCAGGGCTGGTTATAAAAAAGTATAAAGGGAAAAATTATAAAAAGACGCCCCGCGTAACTGACAAAGGGGTTAAGGAGAGGGGATTGACAAGAAAAGAAAGAAAAAGTTGACAGGTACCCCGTCCCCCTGTCAACTTTCAAAGTAGTATTCAGAAACAACTTTATTCAACTATTATCGTTCCTTCCATAAAGGGGTGAGGCTGGCAAAAATAATCAAAAGTTCCGTCTTCGTCAAATACAAAACTGAATGTTTCTCCGGGGGAAATATCACCCGAGTCAAAATTTCCTGCACTGGTAACGGTATGCGTTTCAGCACCTTCATTTGTCCAAACTACTGTTGCACCCTGAGACACAGTTACAGTCTGGGGGTCAAAGGAAAAATCTTCAATGCTGATATCTACTTCATCCACTGCGGGCTCATCGTTTTCCGGTTCATCTACATCAATTTCATCGTTTTCCGGCTCTGCAGGCTCCTCCGGGGGCTCTTCCGGCACTACGGGTTCAGCAATACCGTAGCTGAAGCTGACCCATTCGGTCATCGCTTCCCTGGGCCCCCAATCGAACTCCGCCCCGAAAATTTCACCGACAGCCCTGAGGGGCAGATAGGTGCGGTCCTCCACGATCTGCGCTGCCACATCGGCGGTTACCGTGCGCTCTTCCCCTTCTTCGGTTACGGTGATGTACGGCGAACCGATCTCGATTTCAATGAAAAGCTCCCCATTCTCGAAGGTCACCCACTCCGTCAATGCCTCCCGGGGGCCCCAAGCGGCTTGCAGGCCGAATGCTTCCGCCACGAAACCGACAGGCGCAAAGGTGCGGTCATCACTGATAAAGGGCGCCACGTCCATTTCAGCAGCTTCATCGTTAATGGTATAAGATGTTTCATCGATCCACATCAACACTTCGGTAGGGGGCAGTTCCTCTCCCCCGTGCTGCGCGGCGAAGGCAGCAGGGACCATTCCCAA
>SLJK01000005.1 GCA_007135125.1 Syntrophomonadaceae bacterium
CTGATCCCTTTCTTTCTTTCCCGGACTTCTTCTTCATTAATCTCATAAACCTTCATCATCACCGTGGGGGAACTGTCAGAAGGAAAACAATGCACCCTGGGCGCGCTGCCCCGGGTCACCTGAAGATACAAAACAGCCTCTCGCGCCCCGCTTTTTTGCACCAGGGTGCGGCAAATATCGCCCCACTGCGCACCTGTATACGGTAAAGGCAGGTCTATCCTGGAAGCGCTCCTTTCCAGTCGTAAAAGGTGTTCTTCAATTTTAAACAGGTGGCCGCCGTAACATCTCAGTACTTCATATACACCGTCACCAAAGATGAAACCCCTGTCTTCGATAGACACCCTTGCTTCTTCGCTTTGACAGTATCTTCCGTTTAAAAAAACATTTTCGGCCATGATCTTTACCACCCATATTCCTTTCTCCCTGTTATGAAGTAAAAAGGCGCCATAAAGCCCCCCCGTAAACCGTGAAGGAGGTGGGCAAAATGGCGACCTTTGCTGTAACTGGATTTACTCGAAGCTGCCTTACTCTTTTTTCCACAACCCGTGAATATTGCAGTATTCCCTGGCCTCGACCTGCTGCGCATCCGTTACAAAAACTGCTTCCGGGGCATCTCCCGGGTTAAGCCACTTGCGGCAGAGCCGCCCGTCAAAAATAATCTCCACCCATTCGATATAGTGCTTTTCCTCCATGGGGTGAGGGTCGCTGCCTACCTTCACTTTAAAGCCGTTGGAGACCTTTTCCACCACGGGAACATGCTTCTCCTTGGAAGCATCTACCGTGTTCTCCACCTGCAGCTTCATAGGTTCTCCGCAGCAAACCAGCTCCCCCTTGCCTGTATGGAGCATCTCCACGATATTGCCACAGACGTCACACTTGTAAACCTGCATTAATTCAGTCATTTCTTTCCCTCCCTTTTAAGATTTTGATTCGTTCCCTCTACCAGTTTTCCGCCAGCAGCTCAAAATGGTCCCGTGGATGATCACAGGAAGGACACTCCTGGGGTGCTTCCTTGCCTTCATGAATGTAACCGCAGTTGCGGCAGAACCAAACCACCGGTGCCTCTTTTTTGAAAACAGTTCCTCCTTCTACATTGGAGAGAAGGCCCAGGTATCTTTTCTCATGTTGTTTTTCCGCTACCGCTATCGACTCGAACACTTCCGCAATATCAGTGAAGCCTTCCTCCTTTGCCGTTTTTGCAAAAGAAGGATACATATCAGTCCACTCGTAATTTTCTCCCCCGGCCGCTTCCTTGAGATTCTCGGCCGTGCTCCCGATAACTCCGGCAGGAAAAGAGGCCTGGATTTCCAGCTCTCCCCCCTCTAAAAATTTAAATAGACGCTTGGCATGTTCTTTTTCCTGGTTGGCCGTCTCTTCAAAAACAGCCTGTATCTGCACAAAGCCATCCTTTTTAGCCTGGCTGGCAAAATAGGTGTAGCGGTTGCGAGCTTGAGATTCACCGGCAAATGCGGTAAGAATGTTTTTTTCCGTTTGCGATCCTTTTAATGAAGGCATATTTGCAAAACTCCTTTCGATATTAAATAGTTTTAAGTGCGTAGAGTAGTCTAGCCACTGCATGCAAAAAGGGGGTCTCAACTGTCCATTGACAACACTCCTTCTCAATTAATATTTATTATTAATTATACTAGCTGTCTTCTAAATTGCAACCCCTTTTTTAGCTTATATTAATATTATACTATTTAAAATGTTATCTATAAAGAAAAAATTTACGAAAAGGCTCTCCCTTATTCGCAACTTCTCCCTTCCGGGAGAGGACAGCCTGCTGTTTAGGCACCCAGCTGCTCTTTTAAAAAATCCCCCACCAGGGCAGAAACCTGGCCCTCATAACCCCACCAGAAGTGATCGGCGCCGTTTACAACTTCCAGCTGCACAAAGCGGGCCATTTGCTCCCTCTGCTCTGCAGCAGGAAGGGGGACCATTACATCTTCAGTGCCCCACAGGATCAGCTGCGGTTTCTCCTTTTCCCACCTAAAATCGGCCGGTATCACAGGTGAGATTGCCGCCAGGGCTTTCACCAGCGAATTGTCGGCACCCACCGGCAGGGCAACCAATCCACCGAAGGAATAACCTACCATCCCTATATGCTCCGGGGCTATCTCCTCGCATTCCAGCAAAAACGACAATGCTGCCTCCGCATCATCACGCTCTCCGACCCCTTCGGCAAAGGAACCCTCGCTGCGCCCCACCCCTCGAAAATTAAAGCGCAGGGAAGCTATTCCTCTTTCCGACAACCCCCGGCTCACCGCAACCACCACATTATTGTCCATATTCCCCCCGTAAAGGGGATGGGGATGGCAGAGCACTACCCCGGGCACAGCATGGTTTACCGTTGGAAGCTCCAGGCAGCCCTCCAGGTTTAGATTCGCAGCATTAACCGTAATAGTTACATTTTTTTCCGGCATATTTCTCCTCCCTGAATCATTATTGGCCAGGCGCCGGCTGCACCGGTATAACGACAAATAATTGTCAATTTTTGCCCCGTCGCCAGGTAATAATTTCGTCACGTATTGTAGATTATCCTATCATTTTAGCAGCTTTATGTAAAATTTTACCGTTCCTTATTTATCCTTTTACAGGTTACGGTTTAGAAAAACCAGCAGTATCTCCGGCAGGGTTTCCCAGAACCGGGCCCTGTCGTGGTGATGCAAAGCAGGCCCCGCGGGATAAATTTTTTGCCAGGGCGCGGCGGCCGGCCCCTCCACCGAAGAATCCCCGGTACGGCACCTTTTATCTTCGGCAGACATGGCTTTATAAAGGCCTTCCTTTTCCAAAGATTGCAATATCCAGGACATAATATGAGGTGGGCCGCCCTCCAGTCTCACCCAGATGCTCCCGTTACCGTAAAAGGCAAAAGAAAGGACCGCCTTTCTACCTTGTACCTGCACAAGGGCCGGCGCTTTAAGAAAGGAAGGTTTGAGTTCCAGGAAACAGCGCTCGCTGCCGATTTTCTCCAACAGCCTTCTCAACTGTCCCAGCAGCTCTTCTTCGAATTTAGCGCCGCCGGGCTCGCCGGCTGATGCCCCATGTCCCGGCTCATGTCCCGCCGCGTCACCCGTGTTCGCTGCTATGTCGGCGCCCGTGACATCCGCTGAACTTGACTCTCCGGTTCCCCTCTGCTCCCGGAAATACCTCTCCGGAAAATCGGCACAGGAGGTGGCCCTTTCCGAATCCTGGTTTTCCATAATTCTTACCAACCTTCCTTTCCAAGTTTTTCCCGCCCACATTTACCCTGCCTCGGAGGATCTCTGCGCAAATGTGTCGAACTATTGCGGAAAGAAGCAAAATGCTAATACCCGGAACAGCTACCCCGCTACGCAAACCGGGTCAGGGAGTGAAACCACCTTGCACGTTATAGCCCTTTCCCTGGCAGGCGCACCCTTAGCGAACCTCGCCTCCTACAGGACCTATGTAGGGGAGCAGCTCGGCCGGGCCCCCGGCGATACGAAACTGGCACTGCTGCCGGCGCACAGCGCCCTGCTTTTATTTTGGAAAAGCGGCCTCCTGGGAAAGCCTGCTTCCCGGAGAGAGGCGCTGCAGGAATACAGACGCCGCAGCGCAGAGCTAAATGCTCTTTTCCTGCATGTCCATGCCCTGCTGGCCCGGGAATTTGATGTTTACCTTATCCCCGGGACCCTGGTAGAAGAAGAGGAAGGGAAAATCTACCACAGTTCGCTGCTCCTGGCACCCGGCGGAACAACGCTGGGCAAACAAAGGCAGACCCACCTCTCTCGCCGGGAAATTGCAGAGGGTTTTTCCCGCGGCACGGAGCTCTCCATTTATCAAACCCCCCTGGGAAAGGTGGGGATAGTA
>SLJK01000025.1 GCA_007135125.1 Syntrophomonadaceae bacterium
CAAACATGGTAGCAAACATGGTAGAGAGCAGATGGACCGGCGAAGCAATTTTGTTATCTTCGGACAAGAAGGAGGTTGTAAATATATGAGGGAAAACGGAGTCGTTTTTTCTGCGGAGTCCTTGAATCTCTGGTACGGAAATAATCAAGCTTTAAAAAATGTTTCCGTTGACATTGAGGCTCAAAAAGTCATCGCGATTATTGGACCATCCGGTTGTGGCAAATCCACCTTCCTGAAAGTTCTTAACCGCATGGTAGATCTGGTGCCGGCTGTGAAATATTCGGGAAAAGTAATTTACCACGGGCAGAATATTTTTGATGATAAGATTAACCTGGTAAATTTGCGTACCAGGGTGGGTATGGTTTTTCAGAAACCCAACCCTTTCCCCAAGTCCATTTATGAAAATGTGGCTTTCGGCCCTCGGATTCACAGAAAAATCAGCAGGGCGGAACTTGATGAACAGGTCGAAAAAAGCCTGGTGCAGGCTGCGCTCTGGGATGAAGTAAAGGACCGGCTAAACGACCCGGGTCTCAGCCTCTCCGGGGGCCAGCAGCAGCGGCTTTGCATAGCCAGAACGCTGGCCAATGAGCCGGAGGTGATACTAATGGACGAACCCACATCAGCTTTGGACCCCGGTGCCACCCTTAGAATTGAGGACCTGGTGCGCAAGCTGAGAAAAAGGTACAATATAATTATCGTAACCCATAACATGCAGCAGGCGGGGCGCGTTTCCGATAATACTTTCTTTTTTTTGAACGGCGAGCTGATCGAAAAGAACAAGACGGAGATAATCTTTACGAACCCTAAAGATAAACGGACGGAAGACTATATTTCCGGAAGGTTTGGCTGATAAGGAGCGCTTATGTCAAATTAAGTTTGTGAAGGGAAGGGGATGAACAGGATGGTCGAACGGGAAAGATTTCAAAAGGCCATGAATATGATCCAGCATGACATTATTAAAATGGGAGGGCTGGTGGAAGAGAGCATAGGCAAAGCCCTGGAATCTTTAAGAAACCAGGATCTTGAGATGGCAGCAGATGTCTTTAAGATAGACGATCTTATAGATGAGTTGGAATTGAAAATTGAAGATGCTTGTATTAAGCTAATCGCTACCCAGCAGCCTACCGCCAGGGACCTGCGCAAGGTGAGTTCGACTTTTAAAATAACTACAAATCTTGAACGTATGGGAGACTATGCGGGAGGAATTGCCAAAGCTACTTTGACGATTGGGCGCGAGCCTCTTATTAAGCCGCTCATCGATATCCCCCGCATGGCTTTCCTGGCGCAAAAAATGGTTAAGGATGTCCTCGATGCCTATGTTAGAGAGGATGAAGGGCTGGCAAAAGATATAGGTAGCGCCGATGACGAGGTGGACAGTTTACACAACCAGGTATTTAACGAGCTGGTGCTTATCATGGTTAAAGATCCCCGCAATATTAACCAGGCTGCCCAACTTTTATTAATCAGCCGGGCCCTGGAAAGGATTGCGGACCATGCCACCAATATCGCGGAAAGGGTCGTGTATGTCGTAAGCGGCAAACGGGTAAACTTAAACTGATTGTTTATGCACAGCCGGGGAGTGCCTTGTTCCTGTAAAAAGGTAGTGCTTACAGGTTTTCATCTGCTGCAGGGCCGGTGTATTCCAGGGGGAGATAGACATAGAAAGTTGTTCCCTCCCCCACGGTGCTCCGAACTTCGACCCGCCCGTTGTGCGCATCGGCGATATGTTTGACGATAGCCAGGCCCAGGCCTGTTCCTCCCACGCTCCTGGAGCGCGCTTTGTCCACGCGGTAAAAACGTTCAAAGATGTAGGGCAGGTTTTTGGCGGGTATCCCGATCCCGGTATCGCTGATCGAAACCACGACCTGGCCTGATTGCCGGGTTATCTTCAGCAGTATGGAGCCCCCGGCGGGGGTGTACTTGATGGCATTGTCCAGGATATCGACAAACATTTGTAAAAGCCAGTCCGGATCGCCGGTGATGGTGGGCAGCTGCCGGTCGGGGGGTGTCAACTCTACCGCCAGTGATTTGTCAGCCGCCTGCTCCCTGAACAGTGACACCGCGTCTTTTAAAACCTGGTAGAGATTAACTTTTTGTTTTTTCATAACGGCCTTGCTGCTCTCGATTTGGGAAAGGTTGAGCAGGTCTTTCAGGAGTCGGGCCAGCCTTCCTGCTTCTTTGTCAATAATTATCAAGACGCGTTCTACAACTTCCGGGTTGGTGCGGTTGTGTTCATCGAGCAGTGTTTCGGCATAACCCTTGATGGTAGTAAGGGGGGTGCGAAGTTCGTGGGAGACGTTGGCCACAAATTCACTGCGCATACGCTCCAGGGAACGGATGCCTGTAATATCGTGAAAAACAGCGAGCACGTTCATTATTTCCTGCTGCGAATTTTCCTTGATAGGAACCATGTTTACCTGTACAACCCGGGTTTCCGGGAAAAACAGGTTTAATTCGAATGATTTCATCTCCCCCGTTTTTAAGACTTCCTGCAGGTTTTCATACAGCAGAATATTGCGGATGGCTGTTTGCAGGGGAAAACCGACCACTTGCTTATTTTCCGCCCCGAATGTAGCCAGTGCTGCCTCGTTGATATAGTTGACACGACCGTGCGGATCACAGAGAAGCACCCCGCTGGTCATGGCTGACATCACCGATTCCAGCTTGTTTTTTTCCTGGGAGATTTGCTGGACTTTTTCTTTCAGGGTCTGCCCCATGCGGTTAATGGTCCGGCCCAAAACCCCCAGTTCGTCATCAGTCTGAATCTGTGCCTTCTGCTCGAAATCTCCGGAGGTAATGGCCCGGGCCACCATGCCGATTTCCTCCAGGGGCCTGATCAGCCGTCTGGAAAAGCGCAGGCTTATTAAGGCGGCCAGGAGAAGGGAGAGCAGGACCCAGCTCGCGAGGATGATACGCATCCGGGAAATGTTCTCGTTAATATCTGCAAGGGGAACGGAGAGTCGCACAAAGCCGGCCGCCGGGTTTTGCTCGTCGATCATCAGGGCCAGGTAGTACATATCCCTCTCCAGGGTGGAACTGAAGCGGCGGGTTGTGCTCCTGCCCCGGTTCAGGGCGTCCCGGATCTCCGGGCGGTCCAGGTGGTTTTCCATGAGCTGTATTTCTTCGTGGGAATCTCCTAACACTTCACCATCGGCAGCAACGACGGTAACACGGTTTCCGGTTTCCCTGCCCAGGCGCCGGCAAACTTCGTCAACTTTATGTTCAAAGGTGCCTTCTTCCTGCAAAGTGGAAAATAGTTCTGTCATGACGCGGGTTTCACTGAGCATGTGGCTTTGCAGGTTATCCATATAAAACACTTCCAGGCGCCAGATAAAATAGACGCCAATGCCGGAGAGGCTGATGGCGATAATCAGCAGGTAAAGTGAGGTCATACGCCAGCGGATACTTTTCATTGATGTGCACCTTCAATAACTAATGTTTAGTAACTTCGGAAGGAATATCCTACGCCCCGGATGGTTTCAATGTAGCGAGGCTCCGCCGGGTTTTCTTCGATTTTTTGGCGCAGGTAGCGAATATGGACATCCACCGTCCGTGTATCAATTTCCGTATCATAACCCCAGATCTTTTCCAAGAGAACCTCGCGCTTCAAGACAATCCCTTGATTGAGCATTAATAGTTTTAACAGCTCAAATTCTTTGTTGGTCAGGTTAACCTGCACGCCTTTGAGGTATACTTTGTAGGCCTCGGGGTTCAGTGTCAGCGGGCCGGCGGTTAGAACTTTCTCCCGACGGTCAGGTTCTTTAATATCCTGTTTAATGCCGTTTCTGCGCAGGTGAGCTTTAATACGCGACAGCAGTTC
>SLJK01000008.1 GCA_007135125.1 Syntrophomonadaceae bacterium
ACCTTTTTCCCTATTTCTCTGGCTGTTTTATGTAATAAAATGTGCTTATCAAGATAGGCGTACTCAATACTATCAATCAGTATATCTGCACGGGCAAATTCATTGACATTATTTGTATTAACACCTTCCTCCCAAACTTTAATGTTCACTTCCGGGTTAATATTTCTAAGTTCTGAAGCAAGCACCTGTGCTTTATTTTTACCTATGTTTTCCATATTACAAAAAGCCTGCCTGTTTGAGTCTGAATAATCATAAGCTTCGGGGTCGGCAAGATGAAAACTTCCCACGCCAAGCCTAACGAGCCTTTCAGCAGTAATACCCCCAACTCCACCTACTCCAGCCAAAGCCACTGTTAAATTTCTGATTTTTTTATACTGCTCTGTCTGATTAAATATACCAATATTCCTCTGAAAAAGCTCCTCGTACAATTTTTCCCCTCCCAGTGTGCAAGTAATGCTTCTTTCTTAAAAATATGGTACTGGAGCAGTAATTGCAAGATCTCTTAGGTTCTGTGCTTTGTTTATTATTCTGCACACGGTAATTATTACCTGCCACATTTCTTAGTAAATAATTCAAGCAATTGTTCGTGTTTATATGGTTAAGAGGCTGGAGCTTTTGCGATAGCGATACGCAAGCTAGTGCAAGTTATGTTAAAATAAAAAAAGGGTTCAAATTTCTACTATAGTTAGGGTGTTACACATGATAGAAGAAATAGCAGATGACATGTTCCGTATTGAGCTACCCATCCCCAACAGTCCACTGCAAACAGTAAATACTTACTTACTGAAAGGAGAGGAACGCGATCTACTTGTTGACTCTGGAATGGATGAAGAAGAATGCAAGGCATCATTACAAAAAGCACTGCATAACCTGGGCACCAATCTGGAAAAGATTGATTTTTTTATTACGCATCTTCATATCGACCACTTTGGGCTTGCCCCCACGTTGGCCAGCAATGGTGCTACAATTTACCTTAATGCGCCCGAAGCTTTTTTCTTTGGGAATATAAATCTGTGGGAAAAAGGATTTGAATACGGCAAAATAAATGGCTTTCCCGAGGAAGATTTAAAAAAACATCTTGCTCAAAAGCCGCGTTTCCTTAAAGAAATCCCCAGGAAGGAGTTAAGAATAGCTGCAGAAAACAACAGTGTCAATTCCCCCGATGGACATCGATTTCAGATACTTGGTGAAGGTGATGACCTGAATATAGGAAATCATTCTTTCAAGTGCGTATTCACCCCCGGTCATTCCAGGGGGCACACCTGCCTATATGAACCTAGCCAAAAAATTATTTTCTCCGGGGACCATATACTGGAGGATATCACACCGGCCATTTTCCTCTGGCCAGGTGAAGATCGCGATCCTCTCGCTGAATATCTAAAAAGCCTAGATAAGGTTTTCGGGCTGGATGTTTCCTACGTGTTGCCCGGTCACCGGAGCCCCTTCCAAAAGCATCGCAAACGTATTAAGGAATTAAAACAACATCACCAAGACAGGGAAAACGAGATTACTTCTGTTATGAATGCTAAAGGAAAACATGCTTTTGAAATCGCCTCCAAAGTAACTTGGAATATACCCCGCCCCTGGGATGAATTTGCCCTGGAATTGAAGTGGATGGCCCTTGCAGAAACACTTGCACATTTGAATCACCTGGCAGGCAAGAAAGAAGTACACTGGAAATACGGCACAGACAACATTTGCTACTATTATCTTCCGCAAACCACCTAAAACGCGTCCAAATTACCAGGAACATGTGTTATTATAAAGGACAAATATTTGCGAAAGGAGAGTATAAACATGGACTATACTTTTCTCTATGAAAAAATAATTACCTACGGGGGCAATATCCTTTTAGCACTAATTTTCTTAATCATCGGTTTGAAAGTAATTAAAGTAATCACAAAAAATATTCTCCAGTGGTTTCAAAAAGCACAATTAGAACCATCGTTGCAATCTTTTCTAGGGGGCTTGATCAAAGCACTGTTGCTGGTTATGCTTATCATTTCCATCGCTTCTATGCTGGGGATACAAATGGCTTCTTTTATAGCTGTTCTTGCAGCAGCCAGTTTTGCGGTAGGACTGGCCCTCCAGGGAAGCCTTTCCAATTTTGCCGGGGGAGTTTTAATCCTCTTTTTAAAACCTTTTAAGGTTGGTGATTATATTGAAGCGGCCGGTTATGCCGGTTCCGTACAAGAAATACAGATTTTCTATACTGAGCTGAACACTCCTGATAACAAAAAGATTGTTATCCCCAATGGCAATTTATCTAACAACAGCATCGTTAATTACAGTTCATATCCCACTCGCAGAGTTGATTTTACTTTCGGTGTAGGCTATGAAAACGATATAAAAATTGTTAAACACATTTTAAGCAAGATTGCACAGGATAATCCACTCATTTTTGATGACCCACCTCCACAAGTTGTTGTAGCAGAGCACGGGGAGAGCTCAGTAAACCTATACCTGAGGGGATGGTGCAAAGCAGAGGACTACTGGGCCATTTATTTTGATACCCTGGAAAAGGTGAAGCTTACATTTGATAAAGAGGGGATCAACATACCCTATCCACAGAGAGATCTTCATTTAAAAAACGTCAAGCAGATAGGCGGCATAATATAAGCGTTATAAATATAGACACCACAAACAGGATATTGAAAAAGATTAAATGGTCAAACAATTATGCAACTATTCCATTATATTTAGTGGACATACTACAGTATGTCTGGTATTATATTATTGAATATAGTAATACTTGGGAGATGTCAAATAGTATAACCTAATAATAAGGGGGTTGGATGTGTGCCTGAAGAATTTAGACCGGGATGTCAAAGGCCACCGATTAAAAAAGTGGCCCCTGAGGCAGAAACATCTGGAGAACCAAGCAAAAAGGAGGCGTCAACACCTATGGTAAAAGTAGGTAAACCAGCACCTGATTTTACAGCACCTGCTTTCGTTCAGGGTAAGTTTATGAATACCACTCTTTCTGAGTATAGGGGGAAATGGGTTTTACTATGCTTTTATCCTGGGGATTTTACCTTTGTCTGAGCAACAGAAATTTCAGCAGTTGCTGAAAAACATGAAGAGCTAAAAAGCCTGGGTGTTGAAGTGCTTTCTGTGAGCGTTGACAGCGTATTTGTGCATAAAATGTGGAATGAACATGAATTGTCAAAAATGATTAACAAAGATATTCCTTTTATGATGTTGTCCGACCAGGATGGCAGTATAGGAAAAATGTACGGCATCTATGATGAGGATAGCGGCGTGGAAACAAGGGGCAGGTTTATTATTGACCCTGACGGCAATATCCAGGGATTTGAAGTTCTAACACCTCCGGTAGGTCGAAATGTTAGTGAAACGGTCAGGCAAATTCAAGCCTTCCAGCTAGTACGCAATTCCGAAGGGACGGAAGCTACTCCTTCAGGATGGAAGCCCGGGAAACAAACACTTAAACCGGGGCCAGATTTGGTCGGCAATGTTTGGAAAATCTGGAATGTAAGCGAAGCTTTTGATGAATAATAAATTCTCAAATGCCCCTTGGGAAATTCCTGAAGGGGCATTTTTTTAAAGAGAGAGGCACCCTATTCGGGTGCCTTTGGTGCCGAAGGTGGGATTCGAACCCACACGGGGAAACCCCGCTTGATTTTGAGTCAAGTGCGTCTGCCTGTTCCGCCACTTCGGCATATTCTTTTGTTTTCTCCGTTTTGCTCCATATTGACATGCAATTCGTGCCGATAAAGTCTTGTTTACAAAACAAAGCAAAATAA
>SLJK01000165.1 GCA_007135125.1 Syntrophomonadaceae bacterium
GCTATTCTCTTTTCCTGTTCCTGGATTTTATTGGTGCGTTCCTCAAAAGAACGCACGGTTTCCAAAAGAGGTAAGGGCAAGCTTACAAGTTCTTCCAGCGTTCCGGACCAGAGCCCCAGGGCTTTCATTTCCTGGTTAAGTTTTTGTTCCTGGGATTCTGCATTGCTGCGCACTTTTCTTAAAGCTTCTTCCGGATTGCCCCCTTTGCGGATCCTGTTTAACAGCTGGTTAAGAGGTCGCACGTCGCGGGCCGGTCCACACCTGCTTTTTTCTTGCTCCTGTCTTTTCATATTTTGCTCCAGTTCAGCCACCTTATTGCGAGCCGTCCTGTAATCCTGCTCCAGTAATGGATAATCATGGAGAAGGCGCTTTATTTCTTCCTGTAAAGCAAAAGGAAGCCGTAAGGATTCTGCTTCTTGCAGGGAAGAACAAGTAGGTTTTAATTGTCGCAGCAGGGCAAAGACTTCTTCCTGCAGTTCTTTTTTTTCACCTTCAAACGAAGGCATATCATTTGTGTAACTGCGGTAAGTATCCAGACGCTCCTGCAGGGCAGAAATGTCTTCTGCATACTCTAAAAGCTCCTCCTGGATTATAATCTCTCCTGTTTCTTTTTCTAGTTCTTTTATCTCTTTTACAGCTTGGTCTTTCATTCTCAAAGCCGCAGCACGTTTGTTAAACAGCTCCAGGCGCTCTTCTTTAAAAGAATCCGGAAGCAGCGGAACAGAATGAAGCTTTTCCATTTCTTCCCTGTAATTCTTCCAACGAGCCAAAAGGGGAAGGGTGTGTTTAAGCCTTAGCAAACGTGTTTTTTTGTGCAGCAGCTCCCGCTCTTCTCTTTTCAGTTGTTCAACACGCTTTTTCTCTTCAAGGTATTTTTTCTCCAGCTCCGACCAAACCTGGGGTGCCAGGGAACACTCTGCTGCTCTCTTTTTTAGTTCCCGGTAACGACTAATTGCCATGTTCAAAGGTGGCCTTGTCCCGCTGGGCTTAAATAGCTCCCCGGCCTCTTTCTCAAGTCCCCAGAATATCTCCCGCAGGCCCCCGATGCCCGAGGCAGCTTCGAAAAGTGCTTCGCCAAGAGCTCCCCGGCCTTTGAGAAGGTCTTCTCCTCCCCTGCGCAGGCTGCGGTGATCCATACCGAACATGAGCGAAAAAGATTCCCTGTTAATAGAACCCAGGTATTGCTGCAAAAAGCTTTCAGCAACCGGCTTGTTTTCCCCATCCAAGAGAGTATTTTTGTTCCCCTTACGACGGGCAAGTACAAGCTCCTTCCCGCTGCTGTCTTCTAATAGTGCTTCAACTCGCATTTTGGCAGGCGGGTAAAGGTAGGAATCATTACTCCTGGCGGGAATACCATACAAAAAATCTCTGATTGCCCGCAACACAGTGCTTTTCCCCGCTTCGTTCAACCCGTAGACCACTGTAAAAGCGGAGCCGTCACCAAGATCAATTACGTAATCGCTGAAATGACCAAAACACTTAAGGTTCAGCCGTTTAAGCTTCACCGCCCAGACCCCCCTTTTCCCGGAGGCGTGAGAAAATAAGCTCCTCTACCTGGGGCAGCAGGCTGCGAATGTAGTCGGGTCCTGTAAGGTCTATATCTCCTTCTTCAAAAATGTCGGAGGGCAAAGCGTTCTTATCACGCTCCAACTCGGAGAGCAGCTCTAACAAAGTCTCGTCATCCTTTTGCAGTTCACCGCTATAGTTAAGCAAATAGACAGAAGGATGATTGGCCCAAACCTCCTCCGGCCTGGCAAGGGGACGGGTTCGAATTTCTACTTTCTCCACCCATGCTTTTCCGGCCGAGCTGAAAGTAGCCAGGCTACGCATATTACTTTGCAGTTGGAAAGGGTCTTCAACAAGTTTACTGTGAAGTTGACAGGCGCCGGTGACAATGAATCGAACAGCTAAAAATCTGCCCCCGCTCTCCTGCACTTTTTGCTCTAACAACCCTTCGGCCCGCTCCAATATGTCATCCATTGTTTTGGCACCTGCTGCATCAACCTCGCAAAGGCTCCAACGCAGCACATCAAGCTCTACGTGCTCTAACGCATCAACCTGGCCATTGCGCACGCTGACCATCATACAACCTCTGGCGCCGCTTTCCCTGATATGCCGTCCCTGGATGTTGCCCGGAAAAATTATATACGGATCTTCCCGGAGCAACTCCCTGTTGTGTACATGTCCCAGGGCCCAGTAGTCATAACCCTTGGAGGCCAGATAATTGATATCGGAGGGGGCATAGTTCTCATGGCCCTCTCTTCCACTGGCACAGGTATGTAAAAGCCCTATGTTGAAATAATCCCTGGCAGGAGAAGGATACCGACGCGAAAGATCTTCCGTCACCGCCGGATTAGCAAAACCCTGGCCGTGTAAGGCCACCCCTAATTCTTCCAGGTAAACCGTTTCAGGCCTTGTCGTAGAAAAATCCCGCAGATTATCCGGCAGGCGCAGCTGCCGGGTAATCTGACTGGCGGCATCATGGTTGCCCCGGACAAGAAATACTCTAACACCCGCGTCCCGCAGACGAGCAACCTGGGCACTAAAAAAAAGTCCCGTGTTATAATCCCGCCAGTCACCGTCATAAAGGTCACCTGAAACAAGGACAAAGCTTACCTCTTCCTTAAGGGCTACCTCTACCATGTTTTTTAAGGCTTCCCGGGTAGCATTGCGTATATACTCGGCCGGTGCGCCCTCATAACGTTCCAGTCCACGAAGAGGGCTATCCAGGTGAATATCCGCAGCATGTATAAACTTAAAATCCATATTCCCGCTCTCCCAAAAGTTCAACACTCACATCTTTCTCCCAAAAGCTTATCAAAAAACCTCAGCCTGCGGTAATAACCAATAAGTTCGGGAGCCAACCTGTTAATTCTATGATAGCACTTCGCGCAAACCTTTCTTTTCTTTCCTCCTGACAGGGGCAGTGGAATATTCATGCCCCTGTAACTCTCCATCCTTCCAGGGACCGCGATCGTGTTGTTCTCCACGGCTTGATCGGCCAGTACAACCAGGCCGGTATCGCCCTTATAGCGCCCCGAGGAAGAAAGCTTGAGCCTGAGGCCGGCTTGCCGGGCCAGTTCTTCATATTTTTTATAATGCTTCCGTGCTATATCGCCGCTCACTATTATCTTTTTAGCTTTTTTAGAATGAGCTGCACGGATGATCTCCTGGTAAACCCAGGGTTCTCTTACCTGCTCCCTGGTAAGAGCTTTAAGCACCCTTTCTCGAAGACTTCCCAGGTAGAGAACCCGCTCCTGCCGCCTGGTCTCGTATGGGCCATGTATACCGTGAAAAATATAGCGGTCAATTTCTTCCGTATTTCCTTTCATAATTTCTTTCACTCCCACCAATACCGGTGTTAAACGTATCTCAAGGTTTTAAAAATAAAACGATACGGTTCGTATTTGTACCAGTACTGTTATTATTAACACCCCAAATATTTGAGGTCTTGGTAAATGTCTGCTGGTTAATGATGATTCCGGCACAGTGGAACCCTGCCTTGATACCAAGAGGAACTACAAATTCGTCAAGATTAATGGTCTTGTTTTTTACCTCACCTACTTCAAAAGCCACCCATCCCCCGCTGCGCGTTACCCGATAAAGCTCGAAAAAAACCTTCTGCATCACAGTAGACCAGGATTGAATATTTTTGGCCATGGTCAGTTTTCTTTCCACTGCTTGCATTTCAATGCTGTTAAACCAGCATCTCATCCAGTTGTCCTGGGCATACTGTACCACATCCAAAAAGGGA
>SLJK01000160.1 GCA_007135125.1 Syntrophomonadaceae bacterium
GCATGCCAAGAGTTTCCCCTGGCCGCGGAAGCCCTGAAGATGGATTTTATCATCAACGCGGGCAAGCTGAAGACTCATTCTCTGACCGGCCTGACCGCTGCCGTGAAGAATTGCTACGGGCTCCTGGTTGATAATCACAAGATGCGCTTTCACGCCCGCTATCCTTCAATTTATGATTTTGCTGATATGCTGCTGGATTTGTACCTGGCTGTTAAACCGGGTTTTTCCGTTATGGATGCGGTAGTGGCCATGGAAGGCCACGGTCCCAGAAAAGGCACCCCCAGGGCGGTCGGCGCACTTCTCGCTTCACCAAATGCTGTGGCGCTGGATGCCGCCGGCGCTGAACTGGTCGGTTTTTCCACTTCCGAAGTAACCACGCTGCAGGCTGCCTCTCGCCGGGGGCTGGCGGGGTTTGACCCGGCAGAACTGAAGGTGCACGGCCCCCTGGATGCACTGCGCAGGACCGACTTCGACAAGGGCCCTTCAACCGGGGGCTGGTCTTTCCTGTGGCGCTTTGCTCCAAGCTGGCTGCGGCACATACAGCAGCGCAGAAGACCCTGGCCCGTCGTGTCGGAAGTGGAGTGCGACCTGTGCCGGGCTTGCCTGGAGTACTGTCCCGTAGGAGTTATGTATGTTTGGGGAAAGGCCGTAAAAATCCGGCACGAAAAATGCCTGCGCTGTTACTGCTGCCAGGAAATATGTCCCCGGGGTGCCATTAAGCTTTCTAAAAGAGTCTTTCCCCGGTAGGGCAGTCCTTTTCGGGCTTCTATAACGGAGATGATATTCTTAGCGGTCACGCGAAAGGTGGAGATATGATATGTCTACTGCACGAGAGAAGCGCATCCAAGAACTGCAGGCACAAATTGAAGACTTGAAAAGCCGCTTTCCCTTCCATTCCGTCAAGCCACAAATGATCAGGGAGTTAGAGCAGTTGGAAGAAGAGCTCTCCGGGCTGCTAAAAGGTGTGAAGTAATTTTTCTAATAGCAGGAAAATACAGTTTTTTGTCGAATAGGTAATAAAGGAGGTGAGACCATGGATCATATGAATGCCGGTATTGAAGAACTGCAGGTTGGCCAAACCTATACAGCAAAAGAGTTAAAACATTTCATCGCCTACGATGCCCGGGGGGATATTATTTTTAGCAGGGATGAGAGGGTCTCTATGACCGACGAAAAGAACAGGTTTATCGTAGATGATATACTTGAAGGTTATATATGCAGGAGAAAAAACGATTACTACTCAAATTTCGAAGAAAAAGAAAAAATATATATGGTGACCAGGTTGGAGGAAGAGTAAGCCTGCCAAATTAATCGTTTTCCCCCCTTGACCCAACAAGGGGGTTTTCTGTGTTTTTTTAGACATTCATGGGTGCTGATGGAAGAGAAAATTGTGAAAGGGGATCGGCGCCGGTCGTAGAAATATTAACTGTAGAGCGGAGGTGCAGTATATTATGAAAGAAAAGGAACAGGCAGAGCCCTTATTTACCAGCCGTGTCAGGGTGCGCATTTATGATGTGGACGCTACCGGTACCGTGTTTTTTACCTGTCACCAGCATTGGTTTGACGGTGTCGCTGTCGTTGATTTTTTAAAGGAAAGAGATATTGACTGGATGAGCATCGTGGTCGCCGGCATATCTTTCAACTACAAACACCCTTTATTCCTGGATGATCTGGTTGATATAACCATCGACAAGGTGGAGATGTGCAATAAAAGTTTCAAGATAACCTGCACCCTTTATATCCATGAAACCGGAAAAGTGGCTGCAGAAGGAAATGCCGTATATGTTTATATCGATAAGAATAGCAGGTCCGCCATCCCCATCCCGCAGGAGGTCCGGGACAAACTGTCCTGAGCCTTGGAAAGCGGTGCTTAAACAGTACTAAAACCTGCCGGCAGCACTTTTCTGGTGGCAGCCCCCGCTCAAGGGCAGTTTTGCGGGGAAAAATCATAAGGAGGTAGCATACTTATGGCTAACAAGGTGCGTTTCCTGGGACATGCGAGCTTTGAGGTTGTTACGGGCGGTGGCAAAAAGATTCTTATTGACCCCTGGTTCACGGGTAATCCGGCCTGCCCGGTACAGAAAGAAGAGCTTAAAGCCCCCGACCTGGTCCTGGTTACCCATGATCATTTTGACCATGTGGGCGAGGACGTACCTTTCCTGGTGGAAGGTTCCGATGCCGTGATCTTTGCCCAGCCCGAAGTGGTCAGGATGCTCAAGCAAAACGGGGTGGCAGAGAAAAACTTCATCTTTGGCATGGGGATGAACATCGGGGGTACTGTAGAAGCAGCGGGAATTAAGGTCACCATGGTCCAGGCGTTCCACTCTGCCGGGGTAGGGTCTCCGTGTGGCTTTATTATAACCACGGAAGATGACAGGAAGATATACTACGCCGGTGACACCGGGGTCTTTGGTGATATGAAGCTCCTGGGGGAGATCTATCCTTTGGATCTGGCCATTCTTCCAATCGGCAGTGTATTCGTGATGGATCCCCTGCAGGCTGCCTGTGCTTTGGAACTGCTTAAACCCGTCAAGGCAGTCCCCATGCATTACAAAACCTTTCCCATACTGGTGCAGGATGCCGGGGAATTCGTAAAACTGGCCGGCCGGAAAGCACCCGGGGTAGAGGTCCAGGTCCTGGAACCGGGCCAGGAAACAGAATTTTAAAACAGGAGGATATAGTATATGGAGATCACTGTAAGTGTTTTCAAGGCGGACATAGGCAGCATCGCAGGACACCTGGCGCCCAGCGGCAAGTTGATGAAAACCGTGGCAAAATATGTTAAGGATGAAGGAAAGGAACTGCTTATCGATTATTATCTCGGGCATACGGGTGATGATATTTATATGCTCGTCACCCACGAACGCGGGAAATCTTCCCCCGAGGTGCATAAAATGGCCTGGGACGCTTTTCTCGCCGGGACGGAAACGGCCAGAAGCCAGGGGCTTTATGGCGCCGGGCAGGACCTTTTGGCTGATTCTTTTTCGGGCAATATAAAGGGCATGGGCCCGGCCGTGGCCGAACTGGAGTTCAGCGAAAGGGAAAACGAGCCTTTTCTGCTCTTCACCGCGGATAAAACCGATCCGGGAGCCTACAATCTTCCCCTCTACCTGAGCTTTTCTGATCCCATGCACAATGCCGGCCTCATTCTCTCTCCCAAAATGGGGCAGGGTTTTACCTTTACTTTGATGGATGTTTCTTATACCGGGGCGGATAGGATCGTGGAGCTGAATACTCCCGAGGAACTGTATGATCTGGCCGCTCTTTTACGGGACAACGAAAGATTTGTAGTGGAAACCATCCGTGCGCGCAGCAGCGGGGAGCTTGCAGCCGCTGCCAGCACCACGCGCCTGCACAATATTGCCGGAAAATACGTGGGTAAGGACGACCCGGTTTTACTGGTGAGAGTCCAGGGTGCTTTCCCGGCCACCGGCGAGGTGCTTTCTCCGTACAGCATCGGCCACTATGTAGCCGGCTTTATGAGAGGGAGCCATAACGGCCCCTTGATGCCGGTTACGCGTAATTCTACCACTTCCTATTTTGACGGCCCCCCCCTGGTCAACTGCCTGGGATTTTCTATCCGGGAAGGTGTGCTGACAGAGCCCGTGGACTGTTTCGAACACCCCTTCTGGGACCATATCAGGGAGAAAGTATCCCGCAAGGCAGTGGAGCTGCGGGAGCAGGGTTTTTCAGGCCCGGCCATGCTTCCGTATTCCGAGCTGGAATACGGCGGTATTGTAACCACCCTGGA
>SLJK01000046.1 GCA_007135125.1 Syntrophomonadaceae bacterium
CCTTTATGATTTCACCATTTTCCGGCCTTGTGCTCATGCTTTCTTCCTTCACAAAGCAGTCGCCGTATAACGTAGGAATCAAATGGAATTTAAAATTTACAGCAGTATTTTGGGCCCTCACCGCCATTTTTATAGCACTGGCGAACCACTTCTATTAAAGGGTAAAACATATACTGCCGCCTTTATGCTTTCTGCGCAGCAAACCTTATTCCGGAAGCTTGTCAAGAAGTTGACAAGGGGACGGGGTACCTGTCACCCGGCTTAATTAACAACTTCTGCGTGAGACACAAAAACTGCTTCTGCGTTTCGCGTTTCGCTTCGCCGTCTACTTGCTTAACGCCTTCTATCCAGTTTCACCGTTGCTTCTTAAAATATGTAAGAGAAAATAAGTGGGGTAAGTGGGGGCAGAAAAAAGAGGAACAGTGGACCTTTTCCTCTGTTCCTCTTTTCCTCTGTTCCTCTGTTCCTCTGTTCCTCTGTTCGCCGCGTGTCTCTGTCCAGTCGCGCGCGGGCGCAGTTCAGAGTTATTGCACCTGCATCTCCATCTGCTCCTGCTGTTGTTGCTGCATTTCGTATGCCTCTCTCAGCTCTTCTTCCGTGAATTCCAGATCCTCGGGGTCGATATTTTCTTCTACATAACGTTCCAGGTATTTTTGTGTGGGCAGATGTGCGGCAATCTCACTTTTCAGTTCATCACTGGTCAAACCCTGTGCCTGCATCTGTTCTTCCAGCTGTTCTTCCCCGCCGAACTGCTGCGCAATCTGCTGATATTCTTCTTCAACAGCCTCATCGCTTACAGTAATTCCCTCTTCTGCAACCTTCTGCTCTAATACAACCTGGGTGACAAGCTCTTCTAACGTCTGCTCCCTCTGCTGTTCCAACATGGCGGCAACTTGCTCATCCTCAGGGTCCATGCCCTGCATCTCCATCTGTTGGATCTGCTCCTGCTCAACCTCCATTAACTCTTCTTTCTTAATCTCTTCATCGTTAACGGTGGCTACAGCCGCATCTTCGTCCCCTTCACCAATTACTTCCAGGAATTTCTCAATATCGCTTTCCGCTTTAAGATCTTCCAGGTGCGCCATCATCAGTTCTTGCTCCTTCTGTTGCGCCAACTGCTCCTCCAGCTGTGGTCTGGCCTCTTCAAAACCGTTCGCCACTTCCCCCTCACCGTTTACCGCTACTTCATCTTCACCGTTTACGGCTACTTCATCTTCGCCATTTCCTCCCAGGACGGCTGTGTCGGGGGTAAAATTAAGAAATAATCCTCCCAGCGCCAAGCCTACCACCAGAGCGACACCAGCAACAATAATTATCTTACTGTTACCCTTGGGCGACTTTTTGACCTCGTTCCTGCCAATGTTTTCATTTTCCTCTTCGTTGCTCATAATGACCTCCCTTTTAATACTTTTTAACTGCACTTTATTAAATGAATATTGAGCGCCATTCTAACAGAGTTTATTTTGGCGATCAATAGATCTTGTGCTACAAATCGCGTGGAATATCGCAAAAGTATCTTTAAGATGATGACCTTGAGCTCTAGCTTTTCATTTTCTGCTTTCTTAAAATCTTTTCTTACGCAAAGTGCCCCCATTGTAACAGAAGAACAACTTTTAATTGTCAACAAATTTTAAACAGGCATCAAACATTTTTTAAATTTTAAAGCAATAGTTTGGCAAGCACAAATTACATAGTGTGGCAGCTAAAAAGTGCAGAAATAGATAAGGCCTGCTCCCTGCCTGCAATCTCGCCTGTAAAGCTGAGTCTGCGCCAATCGATTACTGCTCTAACGACTACTTGACAACATTTCCCGCCGGGAGTATATTGTTATTATTTCTGAAACAGCTTAAAAAGAAGAACACTTTTCGATTGCGCAGATAAACAGACAGATAGAGAGGCTAACAGTGATAAATCGCAGAATTATATCAGAAGCATAAGGGTGTCAATTACAAGGGTGTCAATAAGAAAAGGGACAGGTAACTCGACGATGGACTTGGAACAATTTACCGATTTTGCCGATAGCTTTGTTAATGATGAAGTGCCACCGGCACTACTGCATGACCTCAACCTGGGTATTGTGGTGCTCCCGGAGGAAAAGGAGGAGGGGGAGTTCTATATTATGGGGGAATATATTACCGAAGAGTTGGGCAACTATGTTGCCCTTTACTACGGCTCTTTTGTCAAGACGTTAAGCGGTGAGCCACGTGAAGTTTGGGAGGAAGATATTAAAGAGACCATTAAGCATGAACTGCAGCATCATCTTGAAGCCTTGGCCGGTGATGAAAAATTGGCACGCAAGGAGACCGAAGAAGAGTTGGAAAGCTTGCAAATGCGTGAAGAATCAAAAAGCAAGTGCTCCCCGCGCGTTGGATATTCAAACAAACTATTAAATTTGCTTTTACGTATTTTTAAAAAAGAGTAGCACTTATCCCAATACCTTTATAGCCCTGCTTAAGTTATATGCCATAAACGATAGCGCCATCTCCGCTCCCACGGAATATATGCCTCTAGTTAAAAAGCAGTAGGCATTCCAGTTCCGTTTTAACGTGCCAGGAGGTTATATTAACGGCGGAGAGCAGCCTTTTATCCTGCAGGGGCCGGGAACCAGGTGGCTATGTACCGCAACTGGCCCGCTTCCGGAAAGGGGAGAGATGCTCTATCCCTCAACTTCCAGCAACCGTGAAGGCCCTCCTCTGCGGCCGCCAGTTCAAAATGAGACATGGCAATCCCCATATCAACCCTCTGGATATCAAAACCAACACTCCTGTTGACTAACCGTGAATACTCCATGAAAAAATGCCACTCTGTGCCTTCTTTAACAATGCGCCAGGGTTGTTTATTAGAAGCAGAAGGGGCAAGCCTCACCATTTCCAAGGGTATAGCATAAGCCCCGGCCACATCTTCTCCTAAGGGACTGTCATAGTTGTCATTAAAAAACAGCTCCTCCCAGGGTTTTCTCTTTTTCGAACCTGAAAACACTTTCAGTGCTGAATCCATAAAACTTTTCTTTTCTGCTTCGTATCCTACCGGCGATACTATGGGAAGCATCTCGCTGCTGCCCACTGCCGCCGCCCTTTCAAAACCGCTTCGTTTAAAAGTACCACCCAGCCAGCAGGTCCCCAAGCCCATGGCGGTGGCATAAAGAACCAGTTTCTCAAAAATAAAACCCACCTGCTCCAGGTCTTTAGCACCTTTTTCCACCACTCCGGCTATAAAATGCCTGGCTCCTTTAATGACACCATAGGTGCCTATCTTTCTTCCCGTCCGGGCTTGAAAAAAATCTTCATCCAAAAAGACAAGGCGCACCCTGGGAGAGAAAGGCCTCTCCAGTGACGTCGCAAATTCCTCCAATTCCGCCTTCTTCTCCGCCGGCAATAACAAGGGCTTATAGGTGCGAACCGATTTACGGCTCCTTATCGCTGCCGAGGCAGAGAAAGAGCTGTTCATTTTTTTATTCATTTACTACTTCCGATCCTTTCATAAAGGTAAGAAGAAGGAGCGAAGGCCGGCTATATTGAAAACAGCAGACCGCTAATGCTGCACAATGTGATTAGGGCGGATACGGGGAAGAAGCTTCCCGGGCTTACTCACCCAAGGCGATTCTCGCATCCAGCGCCACCATCTTATTCCCGTGGGCCAGGAAAGGATTTATATCCATTTCCATGATAGATGGATTATCCTGGAC
>SLJK01000154.1 GCA_007135125.1 Syntrophomonadaceae bacterium
AGCGCCACCCGCAGCGGCTCTTCCCGTTCCTCCATGGGAAATAGGGCGGGGAGAAAAGAGCCTCCCAGGAAAAGGACCAGAAAGATAAGCAGGGCATATCCGGGGGAACGGGACTGGAACACCCTTTTTTTCTCCCCCCCGTGCAGCAGGGGATACAGGAAGAGAAATAGGGCGATTTGCAGGAGAACCATTAAAAAGGAGAGCCCCCAGTATCCGTAAACAGCCGCGCTCTGCAGCAGGAAAGGGTAAAGGGCCTGACTGTAGCCCAGGTAACCCCCCGTATGACCAAGCAAACCCAGTGAACGCAGGTACTCCAGCAACACCCAGAGCGAGGGAACGCCCAGGATTAACAACAGGGGTCGTTGCTTGTGGAAAAAGTAAGAAAAGCCGAGGGTAAACAACCCCCAAAAGGCAGCGGAATAAAGAGCGCTTAACATTACTATGAAAAGCCCCACATACCTGGGAAAAAAGAAATCAAAGGAATAGACCATATAGGCATAAAGAAACGAAAAAAAGACGATTCCCGCGGCCAGCCCTCCTAAAAAGAGGCCTCTGCGGGTAACCCGGGGGTCGCTGCAGAATATAAAAAGAGGCAGCAGCGCAAACCAGGCCAGGTAAGCCTGGTCCCACTTGGGAAAGCTAAATAATAGTAATATAGCGCTTCCGAGAGGTAAAACAAATAAGAAGTTCTTGTTCATTTTTGCACCTTTTTTATATGGATTTTTGCCCGCCGTTCCCGGTATTTCGGTGAGCAATAGCACCTGGCGGTACACCGGGTAGGGCAGGAGAAAAAAATTCTGTGATTTATTTTTGATTTATTGTTACAGACTTAGTTTATCAAAAAAAAGCTGTCGCCGAAAGAATAAGTTTTGATGAGTTTTTAAAAGTGAGCCGCAAAAAGATATTGACCTTTTACAAAGGATATGCTTTAATAAAAAGTGGATTTAGGTTAACCTTATAATAAATGTATTAGGGAGGTAATTATTATGCCAGCAATTGTTGACAAGGAGAAATGCAGCGGCTGTGAAAATTGTGTGGACGTATGCCCGACTGAAGCGATTTCCATGGAAGATGATATCGCGGTAGTTGACATTGACGAGTGTACGGATTGTGCTGCCTGTGTCGATGAGTGTCCGGAAGAGGCTATTACATTGGACGAATAGTAGTTTGATGAGAAGTATATATTTAATAAAGTGCGTCGTTTTCTAAAAAGCGGCGTACTTTTTATGTCAGCGTGGGGCTCTTTCCTGCCGAGTGTTGTCCAGTTTTCTTTCTGACGGGGCATATCCGGTTATGTTCTGTGACCTGGCTGTACTGGAAAACATTCGTTAAATTCTGGATTTAGACTGGATTAAAAATACCTGTCACTTCCGGAAAGGATTTTTGAAACTTGTGTGGAATTTAAGAAACAGGAAAGAGAGCAAGGAAGAAAAAAGAATTACATAATATTATAGGAGGTGAAAATATTGCGTACCAACAAATTCATGTTTTTCTTTTTAGCACTGGTGCTGGTAGCAGCGGTTGCCGCTGTAGGTTGCGGAGAAGATGTTCCCGCTCCAGCTGAGCCGGTGAACGGAGAATCTGGAACATTCCAGGGGGAAGGTCAGGGATATAACGAAGATGAGCCCATCAGGGTCGAAGTGACCCTCGAAGACGGGATGATTACCGACATTACCATTTTGGAGCATGCAGAAACTGATGGACTAGCTGATCCTGCCCTGGAGCAAACTCCACAAGACATTATCGATGCACAAAGCTCAAACGTTGACGCTGTGACAGATGCCACCGCTACAAGCGAGGGTATTATGGAAGCGGTGAATGATGCTGTCGGAATGTAATTTAAGGATTATGCTTGGCAGACAAACAGCTCAGGCGGGTTATTAAAGAGGATTATTCTTGAAAATTAATTACAGGAGAAGGACAGCCCCGGGTTGTCCTTCTTTTTATAAAAGACCAAAGGCGGTGCGCTGATGGGAAAAAAGCTAGAGCAGGTATTTGAAAGCAGTTTCTGGGAAGAAGCCTGGGTCGAAGCCCAAGCACTGCGCGACGAGCAGAAGAAAAAAAGTGGGCAAAGTGGTGGAGTGCGGCCCTGGGATAAGCGGGCAGAACACTTCAACCACAAGGTGAGCGGGGGAGAGGGTTCGGCCAGAACAGAAAATGTTATCAGCTTTTTGGAGGATGAGGGAGCACTAGTTCCGGGGATGAAAATTATTGATATAGGTTGCGGGCCGGGAAGTATTACCCTTCGCCTGGCCGAAACAGCGGACCATGTTTATGCCCTTGATCCCTCGCAAAAAATGCTGCAACTTTTGAAGCAAAAAATAGAGGAGAAGGGCCTGAAAAATATTACCCTGCTGCAGGAGCGCTGGCAGGATATTGACTTGGAGAAAGAAGGCTGGCTTGAAGCATTTGACCTCTCTTTTTCTTCTATGAGCCCCGGGGTGGATGCCCCCCTGGATATGCAAAAGCTGCTTGATTCCTCCAAAAGATTTTGCTACTTCAGCACTTTTGCCGGACGCCGTGATAAGGCTCGCCAGGAGCTTTGGGAGATGTTAATGGGGGAAAAATTTGAGGAAAAAAGTCTCGATATTATGTATCCTTTTAACCTGCTTTATGCCTGGGGGTACCGTCCCAGCCTGCGGTTCCATAACCAGAACCAGCGGGAGTATCTATCCCCGGAAGAGGCGGTGCGCGAAGTTAAGCAGTTTTTCCATATGGCCCTGGAGGTGGACGAAAAAGTTGAAGGGGTTATCAGGAACTATATTGACCAAAGGCTGCAGAATGACAAATTCCTTCATGAAAGTGAAGCCTGCCACGGCATGATGGTCTGGGATAAAAATGTATTTATATCCAGGTAAAAATCCTCTCCCTTGGGCATGTGAAAAAAAGTAAGTGAAACGCGGAACGTGGGGGAACCAGCTATTGCCTGTTTTCAAGATGGGCAGTTCTATTGGTGTGGTAGGTTGAGATGTAGCAAAAAAAGAAGGGTGGCAGCCCTTCTTTTTTTGCTAGTAACTAAGCCACCGGCTCTATAATGCGTAGCTGTTCATCTTTTCTTCCAGATTTCCCGGTTTGTTCCAAACGCCTCACGGCGGCGCTCAAGTATGTTCGGGCAGCAGCGATCTTGCTGCCTCACAAACTCGGTAAAAACAGGGCAATTTGCGGGAAAATAATCAACAGGGCAATACTGACGGCAGCAGCAACTAGAAAGGGTAGGACCCCGCTAAATATTACTTCTAACGGGATATCTTTAGCTACACCTTTAATAACATAGACGTTGATACCAACCGGGGGCGTAATAACGCCCATGGCCACAACCATTACGATAATAACACCGAACCAGATAGGATCATAACCAAGGACATCCACCACCACCGGGAAAAAAATGGGGATGGTCAGGAGAATAAGCGGGATCATTTCTATGAATGTCCCCAAAACCAGGTATACCAGTAAAATAATAATCAGCACAACAACCGCGGGCAAAGCGAGGTCTCCAATAAAACTGGCCAGCACAAAGGGAATGCGGCTTACTGCCATAAAACGGGTAAAAATTATGGCCCCGCCGACCAGGAAAAGGATCATCGCGGAGGTGCGGGTGGTGTCCGCAAGAGCCTGGTTAAATCCTCGCCAGCTCATTTTTCGGGAAGCAAGTGTTACCGCGAGGACCCC
>SLJK01000155.1 GCA_007135125.1 Syntrophomonadaceae bacterium
AGAAAATAATTCTTGGTCTGGTCCTCCAGGGAAAACCCTAATTGGGAACAGAGGCGCACTCCTCGCAGCAACCTAAGGGGGTCATCATGCAAAGCTTTCTCTGATAAAAGCCTTATTAAACCCCTTCGCAGATCCTCTTGCCCTCCAAAGGGGTCCAGTATCAAGCCCCTGTAGTCGTCCTTTTCAAAGTAATGCTCTAAGGTAAGGGCCATGGAGTTAATGGTGAAATCCCTGTGGGATAGATCTTTTTCGATGCTTTTTCCATCACCCCTCAAAACCGCAATATCATACTGCCATGTAAAATTATCCCGGTTTACCAAAACCCGTGCCGTAGCATGATCCAGGTTTAACTTGTAAAAATATCCTTCCGCAACTTTAGCGAGTTCCGCAGCTAAAAAAAGAGGATCCCCATCAGTTGCCAAATCAACATCGAAAATCTCAACTCCGCGGAGATAATCACGAACTGACCCCCCTACCAAATACAAAGAAAACTTCTTTTGCCGTGATAAAAAGACCAGGAAATCAGTATAAGGTATCATAACATTTACATCCAATACATAAAAATATTAGGCACTATTCAAGTGCGCTGAATCATTTTTAAAAAATCGCTAAAAGTGCGCAGTTCATTTTCCAGGTGGCGAAATAGTTCTTCCACCTGCCCGGACAGTTTTTCAACTTTTGGGAATGAAGCACTACAACACCTGCGGTGGAAAGAAAGATAAAAAAATAAGTAATCTTCAAGCAATGATGCAGTATAAGGGGATAAAACAGGTGGTCTTTCCTCAGGGAGGGGTTCTTGCATTTTCCATAAAAGCACCTGGTGCCAGTCCAGGCTGGAAGGCACCCACTTATCAATTATTTTTGCGATGCCTAAAAGGCAGTCTTCTACCAGTACATAAAAATCATAAAGATGGCTGCTTACTAAAAATAACACTTCCATACTCTCAAGGGGCAAAATGTCTTTTCTGGCAGAAATCACCTGTACATTTCTGGACATTTCTTGTAACCCATCATCTATATCCTCTATAACCCTACCAATTACAGCAGAAGAAGGAATATACTTTCTTTGAAACCTGCTGTTCTCAATCATCGTCTTGAGCCTGCTTAAAAAGTAATACAGGAGCACCAGAACGCCTCAATACAGCATCGGCAGTACTACCCAAGACAAGGCTGGTCAGTCCTACTCCTCGACTAGGCAGGGCAATCAGGGTTGCCCCTTCTGATTCTGCTACATTTACAATCTGCTGGGAAGGCACACCGTGAACTATTGAGATATCAACATTAGCACCATGTTGAAGAAATTTTTCTTTCCATCCTTCTAAAATTCGCTCTGCTTCCTCTTTCTGCTGTCCCGGGTTTTTCCCGTGACGCTCTTTTTCTACTACATGTAAAAGGGTGATCTTATGGATATTATTGGCAACTGCTAAAAACTTGAGAAAAACTTCGTCGGAATCTTTTGAGAAATCTGTTGGTAGAAGCACTGAAGCCCATTTTTGCAAAAAAATGGGCAGAAGGTGCGTTTTTTCTCCCAGGCTGATATACTTCTCCACCAGAACAGGCTTGGTGGAACGTCGAATCACATCGGTAACTGTGCTGCCCAAGAAAAACTCGCGCATAACACTTTCGCCGATGGAGCCAATCAGGATGAGATCCACCTCTTCTTCCTCTGCAACCTGGGCAACTATTTCTGAGGGATGGCCCATGGGCATTAAGAGCTTAACACTAACCCCTTTTTTCTCCAGGGCTCTTAATTTTCCTTCCAACCTTTTCCGAAAGGTCTCCTTGTGGACATCCGGACTTTTTCCCTGTAAGAGTTCAACACTAACCACATGCAGTATAACTAGCTCTTTCATTCCCATTACTCTTAAATCCGGAATACAGTTAAAAAGCTCCATAGCGGCAGAAGAAGAATCCATTGACAGCAAAACTCTTTTAAACATGATATTTCTGGTCAGCTAATAACCAGTTCTCACCTCCTGCCCATATATTATAATACATTATACATTCTACCATGAAGTCAAGTCAAAATGTTATTTCTATAGAACTCCAAAAATAAAATACCTCTAAGAATCAGAGGTGGTCATTACTCAAAAAACATCCAGTATAATGTTTTTTACCCTACGCTATTATGCTATATAGAAGTGTACCTGACTGACTGCAACTTTCAAGTACATTTCACTAAAGTTGTTTTCATCCATATTTTTTTACTGCATCTATCATGGCTTTATAGTTTTCCTCAGGAGTATCCAAAGATATCTCACAGGCAGGCCACAGCCCATCACTGCCTTCATCCAGGCATTTTTTTACTGCACTAAAAATATCTTCTACAGTACCATTTTCTAGAAGCTCAAACCCGTCCAAATTTCCAAATAGGAGCACTTGCTCTCCAAGGATCCTCCTTACTTCAGCAAGTCCATTTTTATTTTCTACGCTAACAGCATCAGCCCCGCTTTCAAACATCTCCCTCAATACCGGAATAGTACCACCACATATATGCATTACCGACGGGCATTTGATCTTATTAAATATTTGTTGTAAATGAGGGAATATGATATTTTGAAAAAAAGGTGGGGGTACTATATCAGTAGTGCCGCTCATTTCCCGCACGGTAATATAGTCAACCCCCGCTTTTTCATACTCCTGGGCCACCTTTATAATCAGTACGGTCAGGTTCGCAAGCAGGTCATTTAGTTCATCCGGCTTTTTGATGGTAAAACGCAGCAGTTTATTGAAATCGATAATCTGGCTGGCCAAAGTATACGGGCCCAGCACAAAAGAACCTACCGGCACCTTCTCCCCTACAGTTTCCTTTAAATCTCTAATAGCCTCTTTTACTAGGGAAAGCCTTCCTAATCCGTTTAGCTCAAGAGGAATCTCCAATTGTTCCATCTCCTCCTCCGAGCCTATAATAGGATTACGCGGTTTTGGATAAAGAGGCTTATCACTATCCAAAAAGGTGTTTATTTCACTGCCCAGAAGCTCTGCTTCAATACAAAGGTCAAATGGGACTACAGCACACTCGTAGCCAAAAGTTTCAGCCGGATAGGAAGCTATTCGAGCCATTTTCTCTGCATTACTGTGTATATCTGAAAACCTGTACCCGTAGTGCTCCAGGGCCACTCCCCAGACTGTTCCCATACCGGTAAAGCAGGCTACCCTGTCAACTTCTTCTCCAGCAAATAAACTCAAAATACGCTCCCTAGAATTCATCCTTTTGGCCTCCCGTTTTGTCACGTTTCTTGTTAATCTTTTTCTACCTTAAAAAGGCAGGCCATCCGTGGCCATCAACCAGAATGCAGGAACCCACAAGCCCAGGATTGTCCACAGTATCAGGGACCAGGCAATAGTTTTAGCCGGAAATTTTCCAAAAGCATTCAGCCATACCATAAATGTCAAAACAGCATATCCCACACTGGCCATACCCAGATAAGCGCTTTGTTCAATTAAAGGTGTGCCGCTGAAAAAAATAACCGCATAGATAGCAGAAACAATAGCTGTGGTAAGGCTGACGTTCCCAACGGAGCGCATGTCTTCCAGACCTGTTAGAAGTGCATAAGCGACACAGGAATAAAATATCCCATGAACAAAAAGTAATCCTGCGGTAAACGGGTCATTAAATACAGCAGCTTGCAGAATAGCTCCCACTATGGTAAGTGCACCAA
>SLJK01000145.1 GCA_007135125.1 Syntrophomonadaceae bacterium
AAAATAAATTTTTTAATATTTTTTTATATTTAGGGAGGATTTTTTAAAAAAGGGGTTGAATATATTAAAAAAGTGGTGTAAAGTGGTGTAAAGTGGTATAAGATAAAAAGATCTAAGAAGTGAGTGGGGTAAAGAATATGCTCATCGGAGAATACTTTCATACCCTCGATAAAAAGGGGCGGGTAATTGTACCGGCCCGCTTCAGGGACGAACTGGGTGATGAGTTTATTATTACCCGTGGGCTGGATAACTGTCTTTTCTTATACCACACTCGGGAATGGGCCAAATTGGAAAGTAAGCTTAAAGCGCTTCCCTTTACGAAGGCAGAAGCTCGTGCTTTCATGCGACTGTTTTTTTCCGGCGCCTCAGAGGTAGAAGTGGATAAGCAGGGTCGTATTCTTATCCCTCCTTCCCTAAGGGAACATGCAGGCCTTATAAAAGACACAGTTTTTATCGGTGTTTCCAGTAGAGCGGAGATTTGGAGTCTGGAAAATTGGGAAAAATATAGTAAGAGTTCTGACCTGTCTTTTGAACAGGTAGCAGAGAAAATGATGGACTTTAATTTTTAGTGACAGGAGAAAAATGGGTTACTCAGTGACGGATGCAAACCATGGTCATATCCCTGTGATGGTGCAAGAGACTTTAAAATTTTTGCAACCGGCGCCAGGCAAAATTATTGTTGATGCTACACTGGGAGCGGGTGGGCATGCTGAAATGTTACTAAAAAAAATGACTTCAAAAGGAATGGTTATAGGTATTGACTGCGATAGCCATGCCTTGGAAACAGCGAAAAAGCGTCTTGCTTTATGGGGTGATAATTTCAGGGCTATTCATGGCAATTTTCAAGCCCTGGAAAAGTTGCTTGGTAGGCATGGGATTAAAAAGATAGATGGATTGCTCTTTGATTTGGGAGTTTCCTCCATGCAGCTAGATTCTCCACAGCGTGGATTTACCTATAGAGATGATGCACCTCTTGATATGCGCATGGACCAAACTCTTTCCCAGACAGCGCTCCAAGTGTTAAAGGAAATGCCTCGCCGCGAACTCTCTCGTATTTTTAAGGAGTACGGGGAAGAACGATGGGCGGCAAAGATAGCTTATCTTATTGACAGGCATCGTCGTACAAAGGGAGATATTCAAAGTAGCGGCCAGCTTGTAGAGCTCATAAAAGAAGCCATTCCTCCCGGAGCCAGGCATGGCAGAGGACATCCGGCCAAACGAGTTTTCCAAGCTCTTCGAATTAAGGTTAACAAGGAACTTGAGAGCCTGGAAAGGGCGCTGGTACAGGGAACACAGATTCTTAAACCGGGCGGAAGGATCGTTGTCATATCCTATCATTCACTGGAAGACAGAATTGTTAAAAAGTACTTTAAAGAGGTTTCGAGGGAATGTATATGTCCCCCCAAAATACCGGTCTGTTGCTGCGGATGGACGCCTTTGCTTAAGGTTCTTACCGGGAGGCCTTTAAGGCCTGCAAGCGATGAGATTGAGCGCAATCCACGAGCTGCCAGTGCGCGTTTTAGAGCAGCAGAAAGAACTCACCGTCTTATCAGTTCAAACAACTATGGTAGGTGAATTAATTGTTAGCCCACAAAGAAAAACCAAGATTGGATTATTTCAAAGACGGACGTTCGGTAAAAAAACAAACCTCCAGTATAGTTCATCCTACTTCAAGTACTAGACGATTATACAATCAAAAGGAAAGTCTATTGCTTGTCTGCTTGATTTTTTGTTTAATAGTGATTGGTGTTGGCTTAATCAGTCAGTACAGCCAGGTAGTAGCGATAAACTACCAGATTCAGCAAACCACAAGAGAGATAAATGAACTACATATAGAGAGACAGCACCTGGAAATAAAGGTAAATAGGCTGAGTTCACTGGAAAGAATAGAAAATATTGCTAAAAATGATCTAGGTTTGCAATACCCCGAAAATAGACAGTGGCTTCTTATCTCTGCAGTTAAGGATTAAGTCGCAGGATAAAAGGAGGGCGGCATAATGTCTAGAGATCCGGTTTCAATTTTACATATTAGGAAAAGAATCCTAGCTATTTTTTTTATAACAACACTTTTTTTGGCTGCCCTACTTTCTAGGTTGGGGTGGATTCAATTTGTGATGGCCGACGAATTGCAGCAAAGGGCCTGGGCACAGTGGAATCGGAGTGTCCCGGCCCTTTCTTCCAGGGGGAATATTTTTGACCGTAACGAGAACCTGTTGGCCGGCAGCGCTATGGCGGAAACTGTAGTAGCTCTTCCTTTACAAATAGAAGATCATTTTTTAACGGCCAGAGCGCTTGCCCCTCTTTTGGAAATAAGCGAAGAGCGTATCCTGGAACTAATTACTCAAGAACGTGCAGCAGTGTATTTAGAAAGAAGAGTTGATGATGAAATAGTACGTGAAATTGAGCTGTTGGATTTGCCGGGCATTATTTTTAGACAAGAACCCAAGCGATATTATCCCAACGATAACCTTCTGTCTCAGGTATTGGGTTTTGTGGGGACGGACCAGGGTTGGAGTGGCTTGGAAATTTATTTCGAAGAAGAGCTTAAAGGGTTGGACGGCAATCTGGTATTTCCTACCGACAACAAAGGACGGGAAATTCCTGGGGTACGCAGTTTTATTCCAGCCAGGGAAGGGTTGGATCTCTATTTGACGATAGATGAAACTATTCAATTTATTGTAGAAAGGCAACTTTCGCAGGCTATGAATGAGTATTCGCCTCAGAAAGCTATGGCGTTGGCTGTCGATCCCCAGACCGGCCAAATATTGGCTGCTGCCTCAAAGCCAGATTTTAACCCAAATAATTTTAGCGAATATGAAAATGAACATTGGCCGCTACTTCCTGTAACAGATACTTTTGAACCTGGATCGACCTTTAAAATTATCCCTCTTGCTGCTGCTATCGAAGAAGGGCTGTATAATAGAGAAGAAAAGATCACTTGCGAAGGTTCTGTCCAAATCTCAGGTCATACTGTTCGCTGTTGGACTTCTTCTAAGGGAGGGCACGGGGAGATTGATTTTTTTGAGGCGGTGCTGCATTCCTGTAATCCTGCTTTTATAGAAATAGGAGAAAAGCTTGGTCCCCAAAAAATGTTTGATTATGTGCGAGCTTTCGGATTTGGTTCACGAACAGGGGTTGATTATCCAGGTGAGGGAAGTGGTCTACTTTTCAGACCCGAGCAAGTACGGAGCTTAGAGCTTGCCACCTCTTCTTTTGGGCAGGGAATTTCTGTTACTCCTATCCAGCAGGTGATGGCTATTTCTACTATAGCCAATGGCGGCAAACTTATGCAACCTTATATTGTAGGGGAAATACGGGACTCTGAAGGGGAAACCACTACTAAAAGGGAACCCGAGTTGGTCCGCCAGGTTGTTTCAGAGTATACAGCAGCGGAAGTTGCTCTTATTATGGAAAAAGTAGTAAAAGAGGGCAGTGGTGTAAACGCTTATATTGACGGTTACCGTATAGCAGGTAAAACGGGAACAGCTCAAAAAGTTGGTTCCGATGGCACTTATATACCTGGTGAATATATTCTTTCTTTCATTGGTTTTGCGCCCATCGAAGATCCCCAGTTCCTTCTATATGTTGCCGTCGATGGTGCCAAAAGAGGTCCCCAATGGGGTTCCCAGATAAGTGCTCCTCTTTTTGGGAATATTATGAAGGATGTGCTTTCTTACCTGGAGATCCCCCCCCAAGAAGTTCTTTCGGAAGGCGAAGATCCTGAATAAAAGCGGCTGGTTCATAGTCATTAATGTTTATGAAGATAAAGCAGGGGATTTCTCAAAATACTTCAATATGTTAAGCAGACATGTGCATAATGTGCATAAGAAGATAGTTGTTATGTTCCTGGTTTTACTGAGCAGGATCAAGCTAGCTTGCTGCAGGCAACCTACTGAAAAGTCTGCTGAAAAGGTACTTTTCAGTAGACTTGGATTAAGGTATAATAATCAAGACCACTTTCCCTTATAAATAAGCCTTTTCTTAATGGAGCAGCATATACTACTGGTTTGCCACCACCCGGAAAGAACAAGCTAATTTAAAATTATGAACGGAGAGAAGACAGTGGAAAAAATTACAGAACTGGAACGTTTACTGGAAACTCTCCATTATATTGACGTTGAAGGGCAAACAAAAATTTCAATCCGTGGTCTGGAGTGTCGTTCAGAAAAGGTTAAACCAGGTTATATCTTTTTTTGTCTGGAAGGCGGTAGAGCAGATGGTCACGATTTTATACCTCAGGCAATTGAAGCCGGTGCTGTGGCGGTAGTGTTGGAAAAGGAAAGAGAAGTTCAAGGCGCCTCAAAAATCCTTGTCCCTAACGTTCGTATGGCGATGGCGGTGATGGCTGAATTATTTTGGGGTTCACCTTCCCAGGAGCTTTGTCTTATTGGTGTTACAGGGACTAATGGGAAAACGACTACCACTCATCTTATTGAAGCAGCTTTGCGTGATCAATCGTACAGGACAGCTCTTTTAGGAACAATAAAATATCGAATTGGAGATGAGATCTTGCCGGTGTTAGCGACAACCCCGGAAGCTGTGGACTTACAAAAAATATTGTATCACATGGTGCAAAAACGAGTAGAGTATGCCGTTATGGAGGTTTCTTCCCATGCATTGGAGTTGAACCGGGTATCAGGGTGTGATTTTGATATAGCTGTTTATACTAATATCACAGAAGATCACCTGGATTTTCACAAAAATTTTGAACGTTACCGTGCTGCTAAAGGTAAGTTGTTTTCACAGCAGGGGGGCAGCGTTTTGAAAGGTAATGCTCCGCGTTTTGCTGTTTTGAACCGTGATGATAGGCATTACAACTTTTTTTTGCGGCAGACGACAGTTCAAGCCGTGTCCTACGGAATTGAAAAAAAGGCCGATGTGCAGGCAGAAAATATCTATATCAGCGGTCACGGAGTATCTTACTTGTTGCGTACGCCCTGGGGAACGGAAAATTTTTCGCTGAAGTTAACAGGAAAATTTAGTGTGTATAATGCCCTGGCAGCAACAACTGTTGCACTTTTAAAGGGAGTCCCTATTTCAGCGATAAAAAATTCTTTAGAATCAGTTGGTGGTATTTCTGGTCGCTTTGAACGTGTAGATGTTGGTCAGGATTTTTTGGTCATTATTGATTATGCTCATACACCTGATGGATTGGAGAATATTTTGCAAGCAGCCAAGCATTTTGTGGAGGGGAATATTATTACCATTTTTGGTTGCGGTGGAGAGCGTGATAAAGGTAAAAGGCCGGTTATGGGCCGTATCGCTGGAAAATACAGTAATTATTGTATAATTACCTCTGACAACCCCAGGGGAGAGGATCCCGGGCGCATAATTGAAGAAATAGAGATCGGTTTGCGGGAGAATAAAGATTTTGGCAGTGGTTACGCGGTGCAGAGTGATAGGTTTGAAGCTATTAAACTGGGGATAGAACTTGCCCGTTCTGGGGACATGGTGATCATTGCCGGTAAAGGACACGAAAGTTACCAGGTGTTTAGCGATTGTACTATCCCCTTTAATGATCGTGAGATTGCGGCAGAACTTTTGGCAAAAAGGATACAAAGCAAAACAAGGGAGAAAAGTTAATGTTTTTTTCAGTAGAAAACATTATAAATATCACTAAAGGAGAGCTTTGGGCAGGTAAGCTTGAAGGAAGGTTTGAAACTGCCATCATAGATTCTCGCGAAGCCTGCAGTGGTGCGCTTTTTTTCCCCTTAGAAGGAGAAAAGGATGATGGGCATAACTTTATAGTTGATGCTCTGGAAAGAGGGGCTGCCGGTTCCCTCATAGCCAGGGAGTGGTTAGACAGATTCAAAGATAAATGTATCCCTAAGAAAAAGAACATTATCATTGTAGATAATGTTTTGGATGCTTTGCATAAATTGGCTTTGAACCATCGTAATCGGTTTTCCATACCGGTTGTAGCTGTGACAGGCAGTAATGGAAAGACCACTACCAAAGATCTTATAGCTGCTGTGCTTTCCAGCAGCTTTTGTGTATTGAAAACAGAAGGAAATTATAATAACCATCTGGGTCTACCACTTACCCTTCTTAAATTGAACGAGACACATCAAATAATGGTGCTGGAGTTGGGGATGAGAGGAGCGGGTGAGATAGCGCAGCTAACTTCTCTTTGCAGGCCTACTGTGGGAGTGATCACCAACATTGGCGAAGCACACCTGGAGATGTTGGGGACCAAGGAAAATATTGCCTGCGCCAAGGGGGAACTGCTTAAAGGAATGGAAGCAGGGGGAAAGGCTATTTTAAATGGTGATGATCCACATTTAAGGACTCTTGGAGATTATTTTCGGGGGAAGGTATGTTACTATGGTTTCCAGAAGTCGCTAGATTTACAGGCGCTTGATTGTTATCTGGAGCAGGAAGGCTATTCTTTCAATGCCGTTCTGCCTGACGGTTGTATTAAAAAATTTTGGATTCCTCGGCCGGGTAAGCATAACGTTTACAATGCACTAGCTGCAATAGCAGTAGGAATAACTGCACATTTAGAACCGGGTATAATTGAGCAAGGTTTGGCAAGTGCAAATTTTTCGAAGATGCGAACAGAAAATATTTGGCTTGATAACAACTGTTGTATTATTAACGATGCCTATAATGCTAACCCTACTTCTATGAAATACGCTTTAGGGGTTTTGGAAGAATGGAATAATAAGTTTACTAAGATCGCTGTCCTGGGTGATATGCTCGAATTGGGGAGTGCAGCAGAAGAGGGGCATTTAGAAGTAGGACGCTTCCTGGCTGGGTTAAATATTGATTATTTGATTACTGTAGGTGAGAAGGCTCTGGCGATTGCCAGGGGTGCTTTGGAAAAAGGTTTTCCTGCTGAGCGTGTATTTAAAGTTGAAAACTGCGAGAACGTCATGCCAGTTTTGGAATCCATAAACTTAAGTGAAGCATATCTCCTTGTCAAAGGTTCACGCGGGATGGAGATGGAAAGCGTGGTTGAGGAGTTGATCGGAAAATATAACTAAGAGCATGAAAAGGGAGTGTTTCTTTGCCAACACCAGTTTACTATGTTGTAGTATTCGCTTTATTGGTAAGCCTTGCCACATGTCCACTATACATTATATTTTCTCGTCGGTTACAATTTGGGCAGCAAATAAGACTTGATGGTCCCCAACAGCATTTGAAAAAGGCTGGAACCCCTACCATGGGCGGCATTGTTTATTTGTTCTCTTTCGTAGTTGCCCTCATCTTATTTGCACCCAAAACTCCTTTTCTGCTCATGCTTATATTAATAACTTTGGCCGGCGCTTTTTTAGGTTTTCTTGACGACTTCCAAAAAGTTATTCGAAGGCAGTCACTGGGGCTCAAAGCCAGGCAAAAACTATTAGGGCAGTTTGTTTTTACAGTGGTTTTTTATTATTTATTACAGCTTTATGGACATTCGACAGTAGTTGGTGTTCCTTTTTCGTCGTTACAAATAGATTTTGGTCATTTCTATTTCCTTCTGATTTTTTTGATGCTTACGGGAACTTCTAATGCTGTTAATCTTACTGATGGTATAGATGGGTTGGCTGCCGGAACGGTTATATTGGGACTTTTTACATTTCTTATGATAGCTTACTGGCAGGGAATGACCGATGTAGTTTATTTCTGCGGTGCATTGATCGGTGCCTGTATGGGTTTCTTGGTTTTTAACATCCATCCGGCGCGCATTTTCATGGGTGATGTGGGCTCCCTCTCTTTAGGCGCTGCTTTGGCTGCCGTAGCCATTATTACCAAGTCTGAATTGTATTTGGTAATTATAGGTGGGGTGTTTGTTTTGGAAACTATGTCTGTAATTGTACAGGTATTGTACTTTCGCTTAACCGCACGAAGAGTGTTTTTGATGAGCCCTTTACATCACCATTTTGAATTTAAAGGATGGCCCGAATGGCATGTAGTTATTGGTTTTTGGGCGCTTGGTTTATGCTTTGCTGTGCTGGGGCTTATAGTTCATACCCCCCTGATGCAGTAAAAGATTGTTAGAAATGGATTGTATAAAATAATGCTGGAAATGATCAGAGGCAAAAGAATTTTAGTTTTGGGACTGGCGCGGAGCGGTCGTGCTGCAGTGCGCCTTTTACTTAAGGCGGGAGCCCAAAAAGTGATTGCAAACGATATAAAAGACACATACAAGCTATTGCAGGAGATAGAGGGGGTATTGCCACCTAGTGTCCAGGTGGTTGGCGGGGGGCACCCGACAGAGTTGCTGGAAAATGTAGATCTTATTATAAAAAGCCCAGGAGTTTTGCCTGGAATTCCTTTGTTACAGAAAGCTTTTTTGATGGGCATTCCTGTTTATTCCGAAATAGAACTCGCCTTTCATTTTAGCCAAGTCCCTATTGTTGGTATTACTGGTACTAATGGTAAGACCACGACGGTTTCTTTGACAGGAGAGATTTTTAGGCAGGCGAATTCCTCTGTACAGGTTGCGGGAAACATTGGTTTTCCCCTATGCGAAGCAGTCGAGTCAGCTGCGCCGCCAGGTTTTATAGTGGCCGAACTGAGCAGTTTTCAATTGGAAAATATTAATGAATTTCGAGCAGATATTGGGGCGGTGCTGAATATTTCACCCGACCATCTCGACTACCATCAGACGGAAAATAAATATTTGATGGCAAAAAGAAACATTTTGAAAAACCAGAGTGAAAAAAACTGGGCTGTACTTAACTTTGATGATCCTGAAACAAGGAAGTTTTCTGCCTATGTCAAAGGAGGTTTGTTATATTTCAGCCTCAGGGAAGAATTAGAAAGTGGCGTTTGCCTCAGGAACGGTGATATTGTGATTGTCACCGCTAAAAAACCATTAAAGGTTTGTTCCGCAGCAGAAGTACGTATTCCAGGTAAGCATAATTTAGAAAATGCCCTTGCCGCTACAGCTATTTGTTGGATTGCCGGGCTGGGGGTAGATAAGATTGCCCAGGGCTTAAAATCATTTCCCGGAGTTCCACATCGCCTCGAGCAGGTAGGTAGAGTTAACGGTGTGACTTTTTATAATGATTCCAAGGGGACTAATCCGAACGCCACTATTAATGCCCTTTCCGCATTAAAAGGTTCCAAAATACTTGTGGCCGGAGGATTAAATAAAGGAGGAGATTTCAGTATTTTGGCCGATTCTTTAAAAGAAGAAGAGGTCAAGAAAATGGTCCTGATGGGCGAGACAGCATTAATTATTAAGAAAGCTGCGGAAGCAAGAGGGTTTTTAAATGTTGCTATCGTTGCTGATATGAAAGAGGCAGTTGCTGAAGCCTTCACCGCAGCCGAGCCAGGTGATATTGTTTTGCTTTCACCTGCCTGTGCCAGCTGGGATATGTATAAAGATTACGAAGAACGGGGTAATATTTTCAAGTCTGCCGTGTTTGCTTTACAGGGAGGGTAAAATATGCCTAATGTCAATACTGAGCATGATCTGCGCAACCCACCTGATTTTGCAATTTTATTTACGGTGCTAATTTTAACAGGGTTTGGCCTGGTAATGATCCTCAGTGCCAGCTACATAACTTCCCTGGAATTAAGGGGAGATGCCTTTTTTTTCCTGCGCCGGCAAGCTTTTTGGGTGCTGCTGGGCTTGTTGGGGATGATTTGTACTACAAGCATTAGTTACTGGAAATGGCGTAGAATTATCCCCTTTTTATTACTTGTTAATTTTTTCCTCTTAACTGCCGTTTTTGTGCCCGGTCTGGGGGTAGAAGTGAACGAGGCAAGGCGCTGGATCAGCGTTGGAGGAATGACCCTGCAGCCTTCGGAATTTAGCAAGTTGGCGATAGTTATTTTTTCTGCAGCATTTTTAAGTAAAAAAAACATCAACTTGAACAGTTTTTGGGAAAGCAGTGTATTGCCCCTTGGCTTCATGGGTTTTTCCTTTTTGCTTATTATTAAACAGCCGGATCTGGGCACTGCTTTGGCTCTTGCTGGTGTGACCTTAATAATCGTTTTTGCTGCCGGGGTTCCTTTGAAGCAACTTTTCCCCCTGGTTTTGTTAATATCGCCTCTGGCAATGTACCTGACCCTTAGTGAACCATACCGTGTGCGCCGTATTTTTTCTTTTCTCGATCCCTGGTCCGACCCACTTTATTCGGGCTATCATATCATCCAATCCCTCTATGCTCTTGGGCCGGGAGGGCTGTTTGGAGTAGGTTTGGGCCACAGTAAGCAGAAGCTTTATTATCTTCCTGAACCACAAAATGACTTTATATTTGCCATTATCGGGGAGGAATTGGGCTTTTTAGGGGCGGTTACAGTCATGGTGCTATTTTTTATCTTAATATGGAGAGGTTTCAAAATTGCTTTAACTGCCCCGGATGCTTTCGGGAGTCTTTTGGCGACAGGACTGATATCAATAATTACTATTCAGGTTCTTATTAACATAGGGGTTGTTACTGGTTCTATACCTGTGACAGGTATAAACCTTCCATTTATTAGTGCCGGCGGAAGCTCCCTTTTTTTTAGCATGTGTGCCGTGGGTATCCTAATGAATATTTCTAGGTACACTCGTTAGGCAGGAGGTTAATAATTTGCGTGTGCTTTTAACCGGAGGGGCTACAGGGGGGCATATTTATCCTGCTCTTGCCCTGGGAAGATATATCAGAAAAGAAGATCCAACTGCCGAGCTGCAATTTGTAGGGGCCAAAGGGGGCTTGGAGGAAAAAATAATTCCACAGGCTGGTTTTATCCTGGAAACGTTGGAGGTTAAAGGTTTCCCGCGGCGTTTCACTCCAGCACTTTTTAAATCCTGTTTCTTGTTGGGTAGAGCTGCTTTGCATGCCTCTCGCATATTAAGAACCTTTAAGCCGGACGTGATTATTGGTACGGGAGGCTTTGCCGCTGCTCCGGTAGTGATGGCAGGGTTGGTGCATCGCAAGAGAGTTATCCTTCATGAACAGAATGTCCTGCCAGGGCTAGCCAACCGTGTTTTTGCCCCTTGGGTTTACGGGGTTTGTCTTTCTTATGAGGCATCAAAGGATTATTTTCGCAGGAGTTCTAATCTTTATCTAACCGGAAACCCCAGGGCTTCTGAAATGGAAGAAGTGGAAAAAGATTCTGCCCGTAATCTTTTAGGGTTAGACCCCGAGCTGCCTTTGGTGCTGGCTGTCGGAGGCAGTGGGGGGGCTGAAAAGCTGAACCAGTGTATGCTTGACTTTCTATTTCTTTCGGCAGGAAACAAAAATCTTCAAGTTTTATATGTTACTGGTGAAAAATATTATGAACAGGTCATCTCCAGGCTTGCCAAAGGAAAAATAATAGAAAATTACGGCGGCCGACTGCAAGTTAGAGCTTACCAGCAAGAGATACCGCTGGCCATTTCTGCCGCAGATTTAATGATAACCAGGGCTGGTGCTACAACCCTGGCCGAGCTAACGGCACTGGGAAGGGCTGCCATAGTGGTGCCTTCTCCCAATGTGGTTCATAATCATCAGTTGCTTAATGCCCAAGAACTATTTAACCATGGAGCAGTGTCTTTGATAGAAGAAGGAGGGCTCAGTGGTCAGGTGCTGCAGGATGAAGTATACAGGATCCTGTACAATTCTTCATTGCTGGAGCAGATGTCCCAAATAAGCAAAAGCCTGGGCTGTACTGATGCCGCAAGCAATATTTATAAATTGTTTCTTTCTTAAACGGGGCAGCAAAACAAGTTGTTTTACGAATAACTTAACAGAAAGCCCCCGGCTTTAGAAGTGGGAGTATGTCAAGTACGTGTTAATATGGAAGTATAGAAATCCGGCATTTTAAGCGTAAAAATAAAACAGCACAAACAGTGAGTTCAGGGGTGAGTTTGTTGAAGTGGAAGGAGAAATTGTTAAGTGTTTTATCCAGGCCTCCTGCTGTAGAAGAACCAATGTGGAAGCATACTTCTATGCGCATAGGTGGCCCGGCAGAGATAATGGCATTTCCTCAAAGTATTAATGAGTTGCGTATTGTACTGGAACTGGCTGCTGTTAACAATGTTCCTTTATTTGTTATTGGTCAGGGAACTAATTTGTTGGTTAAAGATGGAGGAGTGAGAGGTATTGTCCTTAACCTTGTGGATATGAGCTATTATAGCTATTTTGAGAAGAGTAGTATCAGGGCGGGTGCGTCCGTTAAGCTGACTTACCTGGTAAAAGAAGCCATAAGGTTTGGCCTAAGGGGGTTGGAGTTTGCTTCAGGGATTCCTGGCAGTCTTGGAGGAGCTATTTATATGAATGCAGGGGCTTATAATAAATCTATCGGCCAGCTTGTGAGCAGGATAAAACTTATGGATTATGAGGGAAATTTTTTTGAACGCACTGGTTCGGAATTAGTGTTTGGTTATCGTTGGAGCAGTTTACAGGAAGAAAAACTTATTATTTTGGAGGGAGTGTTAGATTTAATCCCCGGAGAAAGAGAAGAAATACGTCGTTATGCAGAACAGATTCTGCAGGAACGGCAAGAAAAACATCCCAATTTCCCAAGCGCAGGTAGTTTTTTTCGAAATCCTCCAGGAAAAACAGCAGGATACTTAATTGAGAAAGCTGGGGCAAAAGGGTTTGCAGTGGGAGATGCACAGGTTTCTATGCAGCATGGTAATTTTATAATCAATAAAGGAGAAGCCACTGCTGAAGATGTATTGAACTTGATGGAGATGGTGAAGGAAAAAGTAAAAAGTGTAATGAATGTCGAGCTGGAGCCGGAGGTGCGCATAATTGGAGAAAACTGCACTAAACAGGAGAGAGACTAATATGGAACATTTGATCATAGAAGGCGGAAACAAGTTGAAAGGAACCTTAAAGATTAAAGGCGCAAAAAATTCCGTACTGCCTATCATGGCCGCTTCACTACTTAATGGAAGCGGAAAGGACGTAATACTGGAGAATATTCCTGATTTGATTGATATGCATGTAATGAGAAAAATCCTGCAGTCTCTGGGAATTACTGTGCATTATGTGAATGGCAATTTGAGGATTGCTCCCGGTAATATTAGGAATTATGCGGTTCCAGATCAGTTAATGAGAGAAATGAGGTCGTCTATTTTTTTAATGGGCCCACTTTTGGCAAAGTTGGGTAAAGTGAAAATTTCATATCCCGGCGGGTGCTCTATCGGGCATCGACCCATAGATCTACATTTAAAAGGGCTTGAGTCTATGGGCGCTAAATTTTGGGAGGAGAAGGGTTTTATTTTTGCGTCTGCGACGCAGCTTACAGGCGCTGAAATTCATCTGGACTATCCCAGTGTTGGCGCTACAGAGAATTTAATGATGGCGGCGGCCCTGGCAAATGGTAAAACGACAATCAATAATGTGGCTAAAGAACCAGAAATAGTTGATTTGCAGAACTTTTTGAATGCTATGGGTGCTGAGGTAAGAGGTGCGGGTACGGAAACACTTAAAATAGAAGGGGTCGAAAGACTGGAGGATTGTACATATCGTGTTATTCCAGATAGAATTGTGGCTGGGACTTATATGATAGCTGCCGCCATAACTGGTGGAGAAGTTATTCTTACGGAAGTTATACCCGCTCATCTGGAGGGTATAATAGCCAAGTTGAGGGAAGCAGGAATTTTCGTGGAGAGCACCGAAGACACCGTGAAAATTGCATGCGGCAACTTAAAAGCGGTGAAAACTTTGCGGACTTCTCCTTATCCAGGTTTTCCAACGGATCTTCAATCCCAGATGATGGTTTTGCTGTCTCTTGCACGGGGGGAAAGTATGATTGAAGAAAGTGTTTTTGAAGCGAGATTTAAGCATGTGGTGGAATTAAAAAAAATGAATGCCTCTATAATGGTAGAAGGTTGTAGAGCACATATAAAGGGCATAGAAAAATTAAGAGGTGCAGAAGTAGAGATAACGGATTTACGTGCCGGCGCTGCTCTTGTGCTGGCCGGCCTGGCAGCTGAGGGGACCACCATAGTGGCCGGTGTTAAGCATATTGATCGCGGTTATGAAAAAATTGAAAAAGAATTACAACTGCTTGGTGCCAATATAATCCGAGGACCCAGGGAAAACTTGCTTTACTTTTGTTAGGATCAAATTGCCTTAATCCAACGACTCTTACTTTTGGGCTGGTGATAAAATCTTGGTGAAACGGTATTTCACAGTTCATGGTGAAAAAAAAGAGGGTGTGGAAAAACGTAAAGAAAAGAGGAAAGTCAAAAATAGGATTGTTTTTGTAATTATCTTTGTTATCTCCAGCCTATCCTTGTTTTTGTTTTTACGCTCCCCCCTTTTTACTGTTACAGAAATAACTGTAACAGGTTTGGAAATGGTTCCTCGTGAAGAATTGTTTTTGGTTATGGGGCTAAGGGATGGTATGAATATGTGGAAACTCAGCCCACCTGAAATAAGAAACCGTGCTTTGACTGTTCCACAGATAAAGGAGGTTGAAGTAGAAAGAGTATTACCTGATAAACTTTTTATAGATGTTCAAGAAAAGGATCCTCTTGCGCTTGTTCCCTATCATGGTTATTACCTGGAAGTCGCATCTGATGGAGTGATCATCGGCCTGAGAAATGATTATGAGAAGGATCTGCCCTTGATTACCGGTCTTTCTCAGGCGAATATGGATGTAGGATATAGTATTGCGAATGGAAAACGGGGGGATATAGTAGGGGAATTTTTGGAGGTTTTTTATAGTAAACCCTCACTACCGGTGAAGGAAATTGATGTAAAAGATCCAGATCAGATTATCGTTTATTCATGGGAAGGTGTAGAAATATGGTTGGGAAAAAACGAAGAGCTTCCCAGGAAGCTGGAAGTTATGGATCATCTTTACCACCGTCTTTTAAAAACAGAAACCAATTTACTGGAGGGTTACCTGGACTTAAGAGCAGTAGAGGCACCCGTTTTTAAACCTTTCTAATAATTATTTTTTGTGTTGAAAGGAAAAACATTTCTTGTGTGGAATAAATTAAATAGCATGACAATGCCTGTTATCTTAGGGGGTGTAGTATTGAGCAGGCGAGATGTAGTAACTGGGATCGACATTGGAACTTCCAACGTTTGCGTAATAGTAGGTGAAATTGCTTCTGACGGTTCGATAAACATTGTTGGCGTAGGGACAAGTCCTTCAGGTGGGATCAAAAAGGGAATTATTGTTGATTTAGAACGCACTGTAGAAGCTATAAATACTGCTAAATCTGAAGCTGAACGGATGATAGGGTCCAAGATATCAGAAGTAAGTGTTGGTATAGCAGGGTCTCATGTGGGTTTGATAAATAATCGTGGTGTCGTTGCTGTTTCCAGAGATGATAAGGAGATCACGGAACAAGATGTAGAAAGGGTTCTAAATGCTGCCAGAGTAATTGCTTTGCCACAGGATAGGGAGATTATTGATGTAATTCCTCGCGAGTATATTATTGATGGTTATGATGGCATTCGTGATCCTGTGGGGATGTTAGGGGTTCGACTGGAAGTTGAGGCTATGGTTTTAACCGGATCTATGACTTCTCTACGCAACCTTTTACGTTGTGTAGAAATTGCTGACTGTGAAATTGAATCGCTGGTACTCAATTCTTTAGGTAATGGAGAAATATGTCTTTCTCGAGATGAGAAGGAGTTAGGTGTTTTTTTAATTGATATTGGAGGCGGTACTACCGAGGTGTCTTTCTTTCAAGGAGGGGGATTAAGGGATATAACCGTTTTACCGGTGGGTGGAGATCACATCACCAATGATCTTGCTGTGGGATTGAGAACGACTTTTCAACTGGCTGAAAAATTAAAAGTGGAGCAAGGATGTGCCCTCAGAGAGATGGCTTCTGAAGAAGCAAAAATTGAGATTGAGGGTATAAGTGGAAGGGATAAGCGTGTTATTTCGCCACATGAACTTTTTTCGTATATTGAGCCTCGAATACTGGAGATCATGCAGCTTTGCAGCCAGGAGATGGCACGTATGGGATATAATACAATACCGCCAGGCGGTGTTGTGCTGACAGGCGGCGTTTCTATGATGAAGGGGATCGCCGAGCTGGCAGAGTCTATTTTTGATGGCCCTGTTCGGATTGCTCAGCCCGAGTACCTGGGAGTTAAAAGCCCCATTTATTCAACAGCAGTGGGAATAATTCACTATTCTCTTCGTAATAACACGGTTGGAAGGCCCAAAGCAACCGACAGCAAGATGGGATTTATAGTGGCACTTTGGAAAAGGTTCAAAGCATTTATTACTGATATTTGGGAATGAGAAGTATTAATATATATTTTCCCTTGTTATTTTTGTAGATGGAAGACCCGTTATTTGTATTTCTTAAAGCTGCTGCCAAGCAAAAGGGGAGGTAAAGATGGGCATGATTGATTTTGAGATTGAAATGGAACTTTACGCCCAGATCAAAGTTATCGGTGTGGGTGGAGGTGGAAGCAACGCCGTAAACAGGATGATCGCTTCCGGGCTTAAGGGAGTAGATTTTATATCAGTTAACACTGATGCACAGGCCCTGGAACTGGCTAAATCTGGAACCAAGCTGCAGGTGGGTTCAAAGTTAACAAAAGGACTTGGTTCAGGGGGTAATCCTGAGATCGGACTGCAGGCAGCGGAGGAAAGCAGGGACGAGATTGAGACTGTTCTCAAAGGTGCAGATATGGTTTTTATAACTGCAGGTATGGGTGGCGGTACTGGTACCGGCGCTGCTCCAACTATTGCAGAAACTGCTAAGAATTTGAACGCTTTAACTGTAGGCGTTGTAACACGTCCTTTTTCTTTTGAGGGGCGTCGCCGTATGAAACAGGCAGAGGATGGTATCGCTTCTCTTAAAGAAAAGGTTGATACGCTTATAGTCATTCCTAACGATAAGCTGCTCCAAGTTGTAGATAAACGCACCCCTTTAGTTGAAGCTTTCCGCATTGCGGATGATGTGTTGCGGCAGGGAGTACAGGGTATATCTGATTTAATCGCTGTGCCGGGCTTAATCAACCTTGACTTTGCTGATGTAAGAGCGATAATGGAAGAAAAAGGAACTGCCCTTATGGGTGTGGGTATGGCAAATGGTGAGAATAGTGCTTTGGAAGCAGCGAAAGGAGCTATCTACAGCCCCTTACTAGAAACCTCTATTGATGGTGCAATGGGTGTTTTAATTAACATTACAGGAAGTAACAGTCTCAGCCTTTTCGAAATTCATGAGGCAGCGGAAGCAATTTCCGAAGCGGCTGATCCCGATGCCAATATTATTTTCGGCGCTGTGATTGATGAGTCTTTTAACGAAGAGTGCCGGGTTACTGTAATTGCTACCGGCTTTGATAAACGAGAAATTTCCAAGCAAAAAAAAGAAATGGTTACTTCTAAAGAAGCTGATTTTGCGGAAACAGATATTGATATTCCTGCTTTTTTAAGACGCCGCCGTTCTAATGGCTAAAAATTAAGTAGAAAATATTTTATTAAGCTAACGGTGCTGAATGCTGTTAGCTTAATTATTGTTATTCGTGAATTATATGTAAAAAAAGATTTCCCAGTAATAACACACTGAGAAGAAGGTATGGTTTAATATCCATGCTTTTTTTGTGTCACGTTTCAAATCATTCTATTTCTGTTCGTTTTTCCGCAACTCTTCCTCTCTGACCGCCAGCATTTACTTTGTCACTTAAGTTTTGGCTCGATTGTTGGAAAAATGGTTTAAGGTGGCTTTGCATGCTGAACAAAGTATAATATAATGGAGTAATAGAAGAACGTTTTTTCAAAATCTAACTGTTTTCTTGCTTTGCTCCTTTTAACTTCTGTAAAATGGAATTATAAATGGCTTTTTAACGGACAGCATATTAAAGGGGGAAAATACCATGACTATCCGTATAGGTGATTTGCGTGACAGGGATGTGGTAAATATTAATGATGGAAAAAGGCTGGGGCTTATTAATGATATTGAATTAGATGTAGAGAGCGGCACGATCAAAGCAATTATTATCCCGGGTGCAGCCGGTTTTATGGGGGTTCTTGGCCGAAAACAGGATTTGGTTATTTCATGGGAAAAGATAGTTAAAGTGGGAGTTGATACGATTCTTGTTGATTTTCATGTAGAGGATGACAACAGTTAAACTGGACATAAATCCGGGGTTGCTATATAATGAAATGCATTCTGATGAGATAAAAAGAGAGCTTCGCAATGAAGGCTACCGCGAAGTTTATTCTGATATAATCGGGACTAAGATTTTGGGCAAACTATTTCAAATTGATGAAGTAGTGTATGTGCGTTTTGTTTCTGTATTTTATCGCTATCATAATATTGAAGTTTTAAAGAAGAGCAACAAAAATTATTTCATTTACGCAAGGCAGACATTCAGAAGAGCAATAATGGATTCCTTTTAAGAAAATAATGGATTCCCTTAAAGAAGGTGAAAGTTTGGCCAAGGAGAATCTCCCATTCCTGGAGATTAAAAAGAGAGATGGTAGGGTTGTTTCGTTTGATGAAGGCAAGATTGCGCAGGCGATTTTTAAGGCTGCAAGAGCTGTGGGAGGAGAAGACTACGCGCTTGCCGAAGAGATAACGAGAGAGGTAATAGCTTTTTTGAATAAGCAGCAGCTGCCCGGCCTGGTACCTACCGTAGAAGAAATTCAGGACGCGGTGGAAAAGGTGCTTATCGAAAGGGGACATGCGCGGACAGCGAAAGCCTATATCCTTTATCGGGACAAGCGAACACGTATCAGAGAGGCACGCTCTGAGTTAATGGAGGTTGTAGGGGATATTTTATTGGAAGGCAACAATGGCGAAATCTCATTCCCATATTCTCCGGCGGGGAAAATGCATAGAATCGCTTTGGCTGCAAGCCAGAAATATTATCTTGATAATCTTCTCCCACCTGAAATAGCTTCAGCTCATCGAAGGGGGAGTTTTCATATTCACGGGCTTGGTTTTTATAGTAAAGGCTTGGGTTCTCTACAGGTTGGCCTGCAACAACTGCTTGAAGCAGGTTTGTCTAATGGAAGAGAGCCTCTGCCTGCAGACTTTTTTTCGGTTCTGCTAAGAATAATTGTTTCATTACGAAAAAGCCAGGATGATTTGTATGATGAAGTATCTTTGCCTGATTTTGACATTGCACTGGGCGAAATTTTTCGTAGGGTTTCAGGTAAATCAGGAAGAGAAGAATTGAATAGATGTTTGGAAGGTTTTATATATCTACTGAATAATATTGCTTGTTATACAGAAAATAGTGCAAAATGTAGTATTCAACTAGGTTTGGCTACTGATGATGAAGGTAGAGAAATTACAAAACTCTTGTTGGAAGAAAGAAACATTAACAAAAAGAAAAATAGCTGGCCTCATCTTATTTTTATTTTAAAAAAGGGTATAAACCTAATACCTGAAGATCCGAACTATGATCTTTTTAAAATGGCAGTGAAAACAGCAGTTTGCCAGGACAATCTTTCTTTTTCTATGCTAGATACTTCTTATAATAAACCCTTTGGACAGGATGTTTGTTATCATAGTAACGGGGTGCGTATAGCTGAGAACAGGCATGGTCCTATGAAAGGCATGGGAAGAGGTAATATTTGTTCCGTAACTATAAATCTACCGCAACTGGCACTAAACGCCAATCAGGAAGAAGGGTTATTTTTTGTGGAACTTGATAGGCTGTTGCTGCTTGCTGTGCGTATGTTGCTGCATCGTTTCGAAGTTCTGGCAGCCTTGAAAGGAAGAGATCTGCCCAGTGTAATGGCTCAGAATCTGTATGCGGGTAGCAGCATTATTATGGATGGGGACAGCATTCATAGTTCTTTAAAGCAAGGGCTTATAACTATTGGTTTCACGGGGCTGCCCGAAGCAGTCCGTATGTTAAAGAAAGAAAGTAAGGAAGAGGTTGGAGTTCTGTATGAATTGGCTGGTAAGGTGGTTTTACATTTGTCACGCAGGGTAAAAAATTTTGCAGATGAGTATGATCTTAATATTGGTCTTGGTGGAGCAGGAGACGATAAGGATTTTCGGCGACTATTAGAAATAGATAGAAATGATTTTGGAGTGTTGCCTGGCATTACTGACAAGAAGATGTATAATGCTTCTTTTGTTCTCTTTCCGGAAGACGAAGGGCTGGAAAGGAAAATTGCCCTGGAAGGAAAAATACACAGGCATTGTTTAGCCGGACATTATAGCCGGTTGGTTTTGCTGCCGGATCTCGAGCCGGAAGCATTAGAAGAGATTCTGATTTATATGGCCAGGGCGGATATTGGATATTTACAGGTTAAAAACCTTGGAGCTATCTAGTTTAGATAATAAATTTTTATGGAGTTCCGCGTGGGTGAACCTTTTCAACTGAAAAAAAATAATGGAGTTGCCTATCTTTCTTATCCACCATGGGATGAAAAAAAAATTGTAGGGCATGGATTTTCTACCCGTCAGGGTGGGGAGAGTAGAGGGCCTTTTGCTTCTCTTAACCTTGGTACGCGGGGAGGCGATAATCCGTTTTTGGTGCGGAACAATAGGCAAAAATTTTTGGCTATTTGGGAAAAGGAAATAAAGCAGCTTGTTTATGGTGAGCAAATTCATGGTATTGAAACTGCGGCAATTGGAAAAACAGATGCTTTCACAGAAAAGCATGAATACCCTGGTGTAGATGCCCTCATAACGGCAGAAAAAGATGTTGTATTAGGGGGGTTCTGTGCAGATTGCTTGCTGGTATTTTTCCTGGAACCAGAAATTCCTGTGATAGGGTTGGCGCATGCCGGTTGGCGGGGAACCTGCGGTGGCATTTTAGAAAAAGTTGTTTTTTCTATGCAAGAAAATTATGGGGCTCGTCCCGAAAACTTACAGATTCTTTTTTCGCCTTCTATAAAAGTTGGGTGTTATGAGGTTGGGGATGAAGTACTGGAGTATTTTAAATGCACTCCAAATAAAGAAGCGGTAGTTTTACAAAAAGATAAAAAGACCAGCCGCGTTTTTCTGGATATACCAGAAACTAACAGAAATGTTCTTGTGCGAACAGGGGTAGACCCTTCCCATATTACTAGCAGTAATTACTGTACGCATTGTTATCCGGATTTATTTTATTCTTTCCGGGGTGCTGGCGGAACACTTACGGGTAGCATGATGGGTATTATTTATTTAACTTAAAATACCGACGGTGGGTGTTCGGAATATGCGTAGCAAAAATGCCAGAAAACAAAATAAAGGCTTGCGAGTAATACAGGGAGAAGCTAGGAGTAGAAGCTATGTAAGTGATTTCAAGAAAAAGACATTATTTTTCCTGCTTCTCTTCCTGGCTCTTTTTTTGATGGCCCAGATACTGGTGGGATGGGTGTATCGAAAAGTTACGTATGATACAATTAATACGGAGGTAGCTGTAGAGGGTATTTTGCCGTTAAGCCATTTAACTTCGGGTGTACTTACTTTTGAAGAAGAGATCATTCATGCTTCTCGGTCGGGATTTGTATATTATAATATTGAAAACGGCAAACGAGTTCCTGTAGGCACGGAACTGGTCACTATAGCGGAATTTCCGTTGGAAGAGCTGGGACATGAAGAAGGTAGTGATTTGGAAATGTGGAATGGTGCATATCATTATAGGGACTGGCTTTCGCATGCAGAAGAACCTTATGATGGAGGTTATAGCAATTTTTCACCTTCCCATAGAAAAGAAAATATTGTTGCTCCCGTAGCAGGGATGGTTATATTACAGATAGATGGCTGGGAAAAATATGGACCAGGTTTTCAATTTCCGTATCTGGAGAATGAAGAAGAGTTTATGGAAAGTGATCCAGGTGGTAGTGCTGTTCCAGATAACGGCGAACGAGTTTTTATTTTTGAACCTCTTTTAAAGATTATCAATAATTATTACTGGTACTATAGTACAGTGTTGCCACCATCGCTGGGCAAGGAAATTACCGAAAGTAGCCAGGTTAAGCTGCATTTTTGTTTTGACACAAATGATCACGTCAAAGGAGAAAGGGTTGAGGTTAATCAGAGAAACGATGAATACTGGGAAGTAACCTGGCGCATTCGTGAGGCTGCAGATGATTTTTTCAATCAACGTTGGTGCCAAGCTGAGATTGTTTATCAGGAATTAGAAGGCACATTAATCCCTAAAGAATCTTTATATGAACTGCATGGAGAGAGGGGAGTATATACTGTTGAACAAGGAGTTGTTACCTTTCAGGAGGCTGTTTTGCTTGGCGAGAAGGAAGATCAGTACCTGATAAAAAACTTGGAACCTTATAAGCAGGTAATAACCAACCCTTCTAAAGTGAAAGAAGGTCAACACTTTTTTTAGTGATGGCCAATGTTAAAGGGGGATTGCTTCAGTGCTACAAGAAAATATTGAGACAGTCCGAAAGAGATTAAACAAGGCTGCTGCAAAAAGAGGTATTCCTGTGGAAGAGATAACTTTGGTTGCCGTAACCAAAACAATTCCTGCAGCCAGAATACAAAGTGCTCGGGAGCTTGGAATTAAGGATTTTGGGGAAAACAGGCTTCAGGAAGCCCTTCCCAAGATTAATTCCCTCTCCCCGGAGATCAATTGGCATTTTTTAGGTCATTTGCAGACAAATAAAGTAAAAGATGTACTTCCTTATTTTAAATTAATCCATTCTCTGGACCGCATGAAACTTGCCCACGTTTTGCAGAAAGAAGCTTTGAAGATTGACAAGGTGGTTGACGTGCTGGTCCAGGTAAATATTGGCTCAGAAGAGACAAAGTACGGATTTGAACCAGAACTGGTCGAAGAAGCTTTGAAGGAGCTTGTCTCGCTGGATATGATAAAAATTCGCGGCTTAATGGCTATAGCACCCCTCCTGGAAGATCCAGAAGAGTTACGTCCTCATTTTCGCCGCCTCAACCGCATGTTCCAGAGCTTGAATATTCCTGGCACTGAGATGAAGTACCTTTCTATGGGAATGACCAATGATTTTGAAGTGGCAGTAGAAGAAGGTTCGAATATGGTCCGCATAGGGACGGCGCTTTTTGGTGAGAGGGTAAAGTGAGGAGGTAAATGAGTGGATTTTCGTGAATTTGGTTTTGAAAAATCGAAGTTACCGTAAGGAAATTATCGGAACTAACAATTCGATACAAGAAAAAGGAGGTAGAGAGTTATTAACCTTTTTATACAGAACATTGTTTCAGCATTTTTTGATATACTGTATTTTTTGATATTGATCCGCATTATACTCAGTTTTTTCCCGGTTAATCCATACGGTAATCCTTTACTCTTGAATGTGATTCAGTTCTTCAGGCAGGTTACCGAGCCCTTCCTTGCCCCTTTTCGAAGTGTTATTCCTCCGGTCCGTATGGGCGGTGGGTATATGGACTTTTCTCCCATCGTTGCGCTTATAGTTTTAGGACTTATTCGTCGTATTTTAATGGGGTTGTTGTAAAGGTGGAATGTCAGAATGGGTAGATCTAATAACGAATCGTTTTCTAAATATCCAATATTTGCAGAAAACAAGTGGGCTGATAACTTTAAGTCTATGGTAGAGAGCTCATTAGAAAAAAATAAGAAAAGCTGGACTTCTTTTACAGATCCCAGGCAGCAGCAGATTGCCAGGGATATCTTGAAAGGTTTTCAGGAAGTCAGGGCTATTTTTTTTGGTGGCTATCCAGCTGCGGAGCGGGTAAGAATTTTGATTGCTCCTGCATCTCTTCCCCCCACACACGAGGAAGATGCTGTTAGCTGTCTTTCGTTAAGTGGGTTTCCACAAGGCATATTGAATCACAGAGATTTTTTAGGGTCTGTTTTGGCGCTGGGCATAAAAAGGGAAGTGATTGGTGACATAATCCACAGTGGGGGTGAGAATGCTTTTGTTTTTTTGATTCCGGAGATAGTTTCTTATGTAAGGGATAATTTACAGAAAATCGGTTATTATACAGTTGAGATTACAGAAGTGGAGATAGATGCTGTACAGGCAGAAATTCCTGCGAAGCGATTGAAAGAAATAAAAGGAACGGTTCCCTCTATGAGGTTGGATGTTGTGGCCGGGTTGGGCTTTGGTTTGTCCCGCTCACGGATAGCCCCACTTATAAGAGGGGAACAGGTTAAGTTGAACTACCAGGTTATACGCCAACCATCAAAAATGGTCAAAGTCGGAGATTTAATCTCAATAATTGGCAAAGGTAGAGTGGAAATCGCAGATTCAAAGGGAGAAACCAGGAAAGGCCGCATCCATTTGCTGCTGCACAGGGTTATGTGATAGGAATTTTTCCCCCGCTCTAATAATTTGAAATAATGCAGGAAAAGCTATAGAATTGTCGAAAAAGAACTATATAAATAGCTATTTTCTGATTCTGCAAAGGGGGGCAAGAATAATGGGCCTTATGCCAATTGATGTTCAGAATAAAGAATTTGCCCGTAGTTTTAGAGGTTATAATGCGGAAGAGGTGGACGAATTTCTAGATAAAGTGGCCAAGGATTATGAGCAGGCCATGAAAGACAAGTTAAGCCTGGAGGAAAATATTCAGGAGCTGCAGGAGAAACTGGAACAATATCAGAAGCTTGAAAATACTCTTCATAATGCCATTATTGTGGCCCAGGAAACGGCTGAAGATGTAAAACGAAATGCAAATAAAGAAGCGGAATTGATACGCAAAGAGGCAGATAAAGAAGCCCAGCGCACTGTGGAAGAGGCTCATTATAAGGCAAGTCGTATCCTTTCCGAACACGAAGAAGTTTACAAACAGGCGCAGATTTTTAAACTCAGGTTTCGTTCTTTTATTGAGGCCCAGTTGGCTTCTCTGGAGTTGGAGGGTTGGCTGCAGGTAGAAGATGAAGAATCGGAACCAGAATCACGAGATGAAGATTGAAAAAGCATTTGTTTCGTTTTTCCCTTTGACGGAAAGAAAAATGAGCATTATAATAGTTATTACCACAGGCTAGGAACGGGAGAGTAGGCAGGGTTTTAGACTTTACAGCGAACCGGAGATGGTGCGAGACCGGTAGGGAGAACATGCCGAAGATCACCCGGGAGCCCTTGTTCCCAAAGGGGGTTAAGATTTAATCCCTCCGGTAGTTACAAGCGTTTGGGGTGGCGTTAACACTCGAAAGAGGTTATGGAAATCCTGTAACAAAAAGGGTGGTACCGCGAGAATTGATCTCGTCCCTGTTGACGAGATTATTTTTTTGTCAAAACACTACATATGCAAAAGGAGGTAGAGCAGCCTGGTTATTTCAGAAAAAGTAAAACCTGTAGAGGTTAAAACTTTTTGCGTTAATAGCCGGGCGGACGAATATGGATTATAGCAGTACATTGAATCTTCCTAAAACAGATTTTCCGATGAAGGCGGGACTGCCTAAGAGGGAGCCAAAACTATTAGAGGTCTGGAATAATATTGAATTATACACAAAAATGAGGGAGAAGCGTAAAGGAGCACCGGCTTTTGTACTCCACGATGGGCCTCCATATGCCAATGGAGATATACACATGGGGACTGCACTTAATAAGGTTTTAAAGGATATTATTAACAAGTTTAAGTTCATGCAGGGTTATGATGTGCCCTATGTTCCCGGGTGGGATACTCATGGACTGCCTGTTGAGCACCAGGTGATTAAATCCAACAAGATTAATAGGGAAGAAATATCCTTTCTCGAGTTTAGACGCTTGTGCAGGGAGTATGCTTTAAAGTATTTGGATGTGCAGAGAGAACAATTTAAGAGACTGGGAGTAACAGGAGACTGGGAGAATCCATATATTACTTTAGACCCATCCTATGAAGCAGCCCAGATAGGGGTATTTGGAATTATGGCCCAAAAAGGGTTTATTTATAAGGGTTCGAAGCCTGTTTTTTGGTGTTCACAGTGCGAAACAGCTCTTGCTGAAGCTGAAGTAGAGTACCATGAAAGAAAATCACCTTCCATTTTTGTAAAATTTCCTGTAGTAGATAACCTGGGAAAGTGGTCCAGTGGTGGAAAACCATCTTCTGTGCTGATTTGGACTACAACACCCTGGACTATTCCTGCAAACCTGGCAATTGCCCTGCATCCTAACTATAATTATGTGCTAATTGAGGCAAATAGTGAAGAACTTTATCTACTAGCCGAAGATTTAGTGGACGATGTATTTAAAGCAATTAATAAAGAGAAAGGAAAAATTCTTAACCGTTTTAAAGGCAGCGATCTGGAAGGCGTTATCTACAAACATCCTCTTTATGAGAGAAATTCCAGGTTGTTGTTGGCCGATTACGTAACTCTAGAGCAGGGGAGCGGTTGTGTCCATACTGCGCCGGGGCATGGTCAAGAGGATTATGAAACAGGACTGGAATATAACCTTGATATTTTTGCTCCGATGGATTCAAAGGGAATTTTTTCCGCAGAGGCGGGAGAGTTCGCTGGACTTCGATATGACGAAGGCAACAAGGCAGTTACCGGGGCATTGGAAAGAGAAAATGCTCTCTTGAGCCTTTCCTTTATCAGTCACCAATATCCTCATTGTTGGCGCTGCAAGGAAGAGGTTATTTTCCGAGCTACTGAGCAGTGGTTTGCTTCTATTGAGAACTTTCGAGAAAAAGCTCTTAGAGCTGTACAAGAGGTACACTGGTTACCTCTTTGGGGAGAAGGCAGGATGAAGAATATGATTGCTGGCCGCAGAGACTGGTGTATTTCTCGTCAGCGAGTCTGGGGAGTGCCGCTGCCAATTTTCTACTGTTTGGACTGTGACAAACCTCTTCTAACTCCTGCCAGTATTTCTGCCGTCCAGGACCTCTTTGGGAGAGAAGGCTCTGATGCATGGTATATATATGAGGCGGAGGAAATTTTACCTGCAGAGTCCAGATGCTCTTCCTGCGGAGGAAGAGGGTTTCGCAAAGAGCAAGATATTATGGATGTATGGTTTGATTCAGGTTCCAGTCACGCTGCAGTCCTTGAGGATAGAGAAGAGCTTCGTTGGCCGTCAGACCTTTACTTAGAAGGAAGTGATCAGTTTAGAGGATGGTTTCAATCTTCTCTGCTTACTGCTGTTGCAACCAGGGGAAAGCCTCCTTACAACAGTGTTCTTAGTCATGGTTGGGTAGTAGATGGTGAGGGGAAAAAAATGTCCAAATCCCTCGGAAACGTGATTTCACCCAGTGATATTATTGAAAACTATGGTGCTGATATTTTACGCCTTTGGGTTTCGAGTGCGGATTTCACTAATGATATACATCTATCCAAAGGCATCCTTAAACAGCTTACGGAGATCTATCGTAAAATACGTAACACATGTCGTTTTCTTCTGGGGAACTGCAGCGACTTTGACCCTTCAATTCATGCAGTCGATTATGACAAATTGGAGGAAATGGATCGCTGGGTGTTGCACCGCCTTTATCAGTTAAAGGAGAAAACAGAAAGCGCTTATGAAAACTATGAATTTCACGGAGTTTTCCATGCCATACACAATTTCGCGGTAGTAGATATGAGCAATGTTTACCTTGATATTATTAAAGACCGTCTCTATGTGCTGGAGAAAAACTCTGCTTCCAGAAGAGCAGCGCAGACTGTGCTGACAGAGGTTCTTCAGACTATTACTTTGTTTATAACACCTATTTTATCTTTTACGGCAGAAGAAATATGGTCAAATCTGCCCTTTCAAAACAAAGACAGCATACTGTTGGCTTCCTGGCCAGAACTTCCTCCTTATTACAAGGATGAAGCGTTGGCAGAGCGCTGGACAATTTTATTGGAATTAAAGGAAGAGGTTAATCGTGCTCTGGAGAAAGCCAGGCGTGAAAAACTAATCGGTAATTCTTTAGAAGCTTCAGTAGACCTTTATCCTGATGATAATCTTTATGAACACTTACAGAAATATAGTTCTTTTTTGCAAGCTCTGCTGATTGTTTCCGAATGCAAACTTCATGATCCAGCAACTATACCGGGAGTTGATTTGGAGAAAGCACAAGGGCTTTCCCTCAATATTCGGGTAAGCCCGGTTGAGGGCGAGAAATGCCAGAGATGTTGGAATTTCTCGCTTTCAGTAGGGCAGAGCGAAGAGCATCCAACTATTTGTTCGCGCTGTTTGGGGATTCTGAATAATATATTATAGTATTCACCTTTTCTCCTTAAAAACCCTGAGCTTGCAGTTGAGCCAGGGGAACTTGTGGAGATTTGAGCCTGTGGTCAGGTGTTTGTAGTATGGCAGAGGAAGAAGAGCAAAGTTTATCAGCCGGGATGGCAGAATTATCTCAGCAGATGGATTAATAAAATCTTGCTGATTATATTAATCTCTAAAAATATTTTTAGGCGATAAAAGCTCAGAAAAGTGATATAGGGGGAGAAGAAGATACTTGAAGGGGAAGAAAATAAAGAACAAGTTGGTTGGCCGGACACATTTGTTATTGACCAAAAACCGCGAAAAGGGAAAAAGCATTTTTGGGGAGGAAGGGTTTTCTTTTTGGGGTTGGCAGCTATTTTGCTCACTGCAGATCAAGCTAGCAAATACTGGATAAATATCACAATGGACTACACTGAAACTTGGCCAGTGTTGGAGGGAATCTTTCACTTGACCTATGTTCGCAACTTTGGCGCTGCTTTTGGTATTTTTCCCTACCACAGGACATTTTTTATAATTGCTTCTATTTTGATGGTTTTACTAATTGTTTATGGACAAGGATACTTTCCACGCCGTTACTCCTTGATCCAGTTAGGGTTATCCTTTATGCTGGGCGGTGTGTTAGGTAATCTTTATGATCGTATCAGCGTTGGTTATGTAATTGATTTTTTGGATTTCCGTATTTGGCCGGTTTTTAATCTGGCAGATGCGGCCATTGTAACTGGTGCGCTCCTTCTAATGTGGGGTTTAAGCAGGCATTTGCCTTCCTTTTGTATAGGGAGATAGATGGGTTGTTATTATATGGAAAAACGTTTTTTTTTAGTAGATGAAAAATATGAGGGCAAGCGACTGGACCATTTCCTGGCCGGGGTGGAAAAATCAATGTCCCGCGCTATGTTGCAAAAACTTTGTCGTCGCGGATATGTTTTAATTGACGGGGACAAGCAGCTTAAGTCTGGATACAGGCTAAAAAGAGGCCAACAGGTATTAGTATATTTCCCCCCGCCTAGATCCATGGAGGCCAGGCCAGAGGCGATTCCGCTGGATATAGTTTATGAAGATTCGGAGCTATTAGTTGTAAATAAACCACAGGGAATGGTGGTCCATCCGGCAGCAGGTAATCGCGAAGGGACACTTGTAAATGCGTTATTGGCACATTGCGCGGACCTTTCTGCCATTGGGGATAAAATCAGACCGGGTATCGTTCACCGTCTTGATAAAGACACATCAGGGCTCTTAGTAGTAGCCAAGAATCAAGAGTCATTTGTTAAACTCTCTGAACAGCTTCAAGAGCGGAGAATTAAACGTCAATATCTGGCTATTGTCCATGGTTCGCCTGCTGCCCTGGAAGGAACGATCAATGCCCCATTGGGGAGGGATCCTCGGAAGCGCAAGAGTTTTGCGGTTTCGGATGCCGGAAAAGGTCGCCAGGCTGTAACCCATTACCGGGTTCTACAAAAATGTTCCTCCTATTCGCTGCTATCTTTGAAACTTCATACCGGCCGAACACACCAGATAAGGGTTCATTTAAATTATCTTGGTTGCCCCGTAGTAGGGGACTCTGTATATGGCCCTAAACGTTCCCCTTACAAGCACTTGGGACAGCTCCTCCATTCGTATAAATTAGGTTTTGTGCATCCTAAGAGTGAAGAATACTTAGAATTTCTAGTAGAGCCGGGAGGCAACTTTGAAAACTTTTGGAGCCAGGTGAACGCTGATGACAAGACTTAAAAGACAAATTATGGATGCAGATGGTATTAGAAGGGCTATAACAAGAATTGCGCATGAAATAGTGGAGAGAAACAAAGGTACGGAGAACGTAGTACTGGTTGGCGTAAAAAGCAGAGGAATACCTCTGGCCTATCGTTTAGCCCGTTTGGTAGAGAAGATAGAAGGGATCAAGCCACCGGTTGGTTTTATTGATATTACCCCATACAGGGATGATTTACTTTATAATGATCTGGTGCAGGGCAAGGAAAATGCTGCTGTTTTTCCTTTGGATATTAGCGAAAAAGTAGTAGTGCTGGTAGATGATGTGCTTTATACGGGCCGTTCTGCCAGGGCAGCCATGGAGGCTCTCATGGAAAGAGGAAGACCTTTTTTCATACAGCTGGCTGTTCTGGTGGATCGAGGTCACAGGGAGTTACCTATTCGTCCAGATTTTGTTGGAAAAAATGTCCCTACCAGCCGGCATGAAAGCATTGAAGTATGCCTGGAAGAGATAGATGAAGTAGACGAGGTGCTTATCGTGGAGGATAACAAAGAAGAAAGGTTCTCCTAGCTTTTTTCTGTGTTTTTAAGCAGGTGGCTTAGTTTTCTTTTTTCAGGCGTTACAAAAACAGTACGGTGATTTTTATAAGTCACCATGCCAGGTTTTCCTATAGGGTGTCGTCTCACGTTTTTAATGGGAGCATAATCAACCGCCACATTAGAAGAGTCGGTGCCACGGCTAAAGTGAGCTGCCAGCAAAGCTGCTTCTTCAATAGTTGCAGGAGATGGCGGACCGGAACGAACAATAACATGTGCTCCAGGCAGATCTTTTACGTGAAACCAGTAGTCGTTTTTAGTGGCAAAGCGTAGGGTGAGGTAATCATTTTGCCTGTTGTTGCGTCCTATGAAAATTTCTGCACCTGTTGAAGATACACATTTAATAGGTGTTGCTTTTGAGTGAACTTTGCTGGAAGAGGGTGCTTTGTCGTGACGAGGAAGGTATCCCCCTTCCTGTAACTCTTCTTTGATTTCTTCAAGAGTGTCAAAATCGGCATATTCTAGAGCGAAAAGGATGCTCTCCAGGTAGTGTGCTTCCTGTCGAGTGCGTCCAAGTTGCTGTTTAATTTTTTTTATTCCCTGGTTTGCCTTGCGGTATTGACGAAAATAGCGCTGGGCATTTTGGGAGGCTGAAAGTGAAGGGTCCAAAGGTATCAAGAGCTCTTCCTTCTCTTCATTAAATATATTTTCCAGGGACACGTTTTTTGTCCGAGGCTGTATTTTCCCAATATTAATATTGATGAGCTCTCCACAAAGTCGATAGTGCTCTGCTTTACGGGCTTTTTCCAGTTCTTCCAGCTGTTTTTTTTCTTTTTTAAGGTTTTTCTCCAGTTTTTGTTTTACTTGCTGCTGCAGGAATTCCCTTATCTTTTTTCTGCCCTCTACTTTTTCCTTGAAATCGTAATACTCATCCAACACTTTGCTCATTGATTCACGACTATAGTTATGAGTTGTTGAATTTCCGAGCGGCTTAATTGCGGAAAAGTCCTGCGGGTTTTCGTCTTTTCCGCAGATCAGCGTAGGTTCCCAGCTTCCTTTTAGGTAAGTCTGCAGTATTTTTTGTAGCTCTTCCCAGATCTTTTTTGCACTTCCGGGCACGATCTTTGGAGTGCGTGCTCTCTTAGCTATTTCATCGGCCACAAAAGGGCTTAGCCCCCGCAGATTCTGTAAAAGAAAATCCCTGGTTGGCGTGTTTTCACTTTGAGAGGTTAATTCGCTGAAGTGTTGATAATCCAGAGCCAAGGGGTGGAGTTTATCCTGCAATGGTGGCGGGATATAAACTTGGCGGGGTAATAGTGTTCTGAAACGGTTCAAGGAGGAAGATATGGGTTTTAGGACGCCCAAAATTGCTTGTTTTCCTTCAGGGTCAGGATTGTTCAACAAAATGAGATTACTGTTTCTGCCCATGATTTCTGCAACCAGTGTTTTTTTTACGTTACTTCCCTGTTCATCAGAGACTTCAAAATCAAGGTATACCACCCTTTCCAATTCCGGTTGTCGAAGGGATACCAACAAGCCCCCAACCAAGTGTTTTCTTAATAGCATGCAGAAGGAGGGAGGTGAAGCAGGATGGCTAAAATGGCGTGAAGTTAAATGCATTCTGGCGCGTGAAGAGTTAATAGAAAAAAAGAGGTTCTCCAATTGGGTTTCTCCTCTGAAGTATAAAATAACGTCCGTTTCATTTAGTTGAAATATTCTGGAAACCTTTGCCCTGCTGTTTAGCAGGGCTTTTCTTGTTTCTGTTACGATAGCATTGAGTACCATAGCATCAAAGGGCAAGATATTTTCCTCCCGGGTGTGCGGTTTTCGAAGAAAGTTGAAAAGCTTTCTTCGAATTAAAGTATAACGGCTATTTATGTATTAAGCAAACAAGAAGAAAACACCTGCACTAATAAACAGCAGAATATAGACAGGTAACCTTTCAAAAAGTTTTAGAAAATACAGGATAATGCCCTTCTTAGGACTAATTCACTGTATTTTTTAGAATTACTCCTTTTTCCCTTGAATATGAACAATTTTATGGTAGAATTAATTATATAAAACGATATTTGCAGTAAGGGGTATTAATTTGGTCAAAAGTATGACAGGGTACGGTAGAGGTGAGTCAAGTGAGGGAGGGTTCGGTTTAATTGTTGAGCTTCGCGCTTTGAACCATCGTTATCTTGATCTGGTTATCAGGATGCCTAAAGAGCTCTCATCTTTTGAAGATACGGTAAGGAAGCAGATTAAAGAAGAGCTGTTTAGAGGTAGAATTGAGGTTTATGTTACCATCCAGGAGACAGTACATACAGCCAGATCTGTAAAAATAGATGAAAATCTGGCGAAAGCCTACCTTGAAGCCTTTCAAGCACTTAGGGAATCTTTGAGCTTGGATGAGGAAAAATGGACTGCAAGCAGTTTGGCTTCCCTCCCTGATGTTTTGCAAATAAACAAAAATGAAATTGAACCGGAAAGAGTGAGCAGCGTACTTAAAAGCGGCCTGGAAGAAGCTCTTATAAGGTTGAATTTACAAAGAAAAAGGGAAGGAGAGAGGTTGGAAGTTGATATTGCCCGCAGAATTGAAATAGTAAAAGAAATGGTGCATAATATGAAAGATAAAAGTCCGCAGGTGCTAAAAGACTATCAAAAGAGGCTAGATAACCGCTTAAGGGAGCTTCATAACTGTTCTGACTATGATAAACAGCGGTTTTTTACGGAGGTGGCCTTTTTTGCAGAAAGATCAAATATCGATGAAGAGCTTGTTCGACTTCAAAGTCATTTACACACTTTTAAAGAGGACCTGTCCAAGGATGATGGCTTAGGGCGCAAGCTGGATTTTCTTGCGCAGGAAATAAACAGGGAAATTAATACCATTGCTTCCAAGAGTAACGATTTGGAGATTTCTCGTATGGTTGTTGAATCAAAGAGTGAAATGGAAAAAATCCGTGAACAGATACAAAATATAGAATAAGTTTAAAAATATAATCATGCTAAAAGGAGGGAAATAAACCTTCAATAGTTGTTAACGTTTTGGAGTTGATGGAGTTAGAGAACCAAGCAGTTAAGATAGGTGATTATTCAAGGTTGTATTGTTTCGCAGCATATTTTAAGGAGGTGTCATACCTGTTTGCGGATTTTTTTGTCAGAATCCGCTCAGGAACAGTTCAAAATGAATATTAAACTTATAAATATTGGATTCGGAAATATTGTTTCGGCAAATCGTATTATTGCTATTGTAAGCCCGGAATCGGCACCAATAAAAAGGATTATAGGAGAAGCAAGGGATAGAGGCATGTTAGTGGATGCCACATACGGAAGACGTACCAGGGCCGTTATTATTTCTGATAGCGGACATATTATATTATCCGCTGTACAGCCAGAAACAGTAAAACATCGCCTGCAAACCAAAGAAGCCGTAGAATAGGAATAACAGTTACAATTTAGATTGTTTTTTTTAATGATGCGGAGAGGAAAATATGGATAAGGGACTGTTTTTGGTTATCTCTGGGCCCTCCGGAGTCGGAAAAGGAACTGTTTGTAAAAAAGTTGTGGGGCGTAATGAAAGATTGTTACACTCCATTTCTATGACCACTAGAGCCCCACGAAAGGGAGAAAAAGAGGGAGTAGATTATAATTTTGTCAAAGAAGAGGAATTTATAGAGTTAATAGATAGTGGAGCTTTTATGGAGTGGGCAAGGGTTTACGGCAACTATTATGGCACGCCGGCTCTTCGAGTAGAAGAAATAAGAGCTAAAGGTTTTGATGTCCTTTTGGAGATTGATGTCCAGGGGGCAAAACAGATACGCAGTAATTATGAGGGTGGTATTTTCGTGTTTCTTCTGCCTCCTTCCATGGAAGAATTGTTGAGGAGGATAAAGGAAAGGGCAACGGATAGTTCTGATAATATTGCCAAGAGATATAGTGCTGCTTATAATGAACTGCAAGAAGTATGGAAGTATGATTATTTTATTGTTAATAATGATATTTCTTCAGCAGTGAAAAGAATCGAAGCAATTATCTTAGCAGAAAAATGTCGCGTCAACAAAAATAATAAATTATTATATCATATTTTGGAGAAGGGTGATTGCAGTGATACATCCGTCAACAGATGATTTGTTAGACAAGGTAGATAGCAGGTATACTCTCGTAATTATGGCTGCTAAAAGGGCCAGGAAGCTTAGGGAGAGCCAAGTCAACAGGGATGAAGCCCATATATTTAAAGAGGTTTCTGCTGCTTTGGAGGATATTGCAGCAGGCAAAATTACTTACGAAAGAACTAAAAATGGCATCAAGTAATAATTGGCGCCTTGAAATGCGGGTGTAGAGCAGATGCTTGAAGGTAAGATTGTCCTTCTGGGTATAAGTGGAGGGATAGCAGCTTATAAAAGTGCTGAACTTGCCAGGCTTTTAGTAAAAGAAGGTTGTACTGTACAGGTGGTAATGACTGAGGCAGCTTGTGAGTTTATCAGTCCGTTAACCTTTAAAACACTTACCGGACGCCCTGTATATTGCTCTCTTTTTGAGAAAAGCCATTCCAGTGCGACAGCGCATATTGATCTGGCCCGTGAACCTCACCTAGCGCTAATTGCTCCTGCAACAGCTAATATTATCGGGAAAATAAGGGCCGGCATTGCTGACGACCTTCTTTCTACGGTTTTAATGGCTATGGATAGGGGAAGGAGTCCTGTTATTTTCTCTCCTTCTATGAATTCGACCATGTTTTCCAGTCCTGCGGTAAGGGATAATATTAAAGTACTTCGCCAAAGAGGATATTTGGTAGTCGAGCCAGGCGAAGGTTTTTTGGCTTGCGGTGAAGTAGGAGAAGGGCGCATGGTTGAACCCCCCCAGCTGGTGACATACCTTAAGAGTATTATCGCCCGCGAAGAAGGGGATTACACCGGTTTAACTGTGCTTGTAACCGCTGGACCCACCAGGGAACCCTTGGATCCTGTTCGTTATTTTGGCAATCTCTCTAGCGGAAAAATGGGATACGCCCTGGCGCGAGCTGCCAGCGAAAGAGGGGCCAGGGTAATACTCATTAGCGGTCCAACTGCACTTGATCCCCCCGAAAAGGTTCATCTATCACTTGTAAGTTCAGCCAGAGAAATGTATCACGCGGTCATGGAAGAATATCCTAACGTGGATATTGTCATAAAAACGGCAGCTGTTGCCGACTATCGCCCGGAAGAATGTTTTCCGGAAAAAGTTAAAAAGGGCAAAGAGATAGAAGTAAAACTTGTGCGTAATCCTGATATCTTGAAAGAGCTCGGTTTAAATAAAAAAGGACAGTTTTTGGTAGGGTTTGCCGCAGAGACAGAAGACTTATTGGACAACGCGAATAAGAAGATGAAAGAGAAAAACTTGGATATGGTGGTAGCTAATGATCTTGGTGTGGAGGGGGCGGGTTTTGCCACCGATACTAATGTTGTACATGTGCTCTACCGAGATGGGTTTGTAGAAGAATTTCCTATTATGGACAAATACCAGTTATCTCATTTAATTTTAGATCGGATTATTAGTCTCCGTTCCTCTTAACTTGAAGGTCGCGCAGAGTAGGGAAATATTAAAGAAACCATATTGGTTCATTCGAAGAGGCGCTAGAGGCCTCTTTTTTATAATACGAGGGATAGTAACCTGGGGGTGACCAGTATTTCTATTATGGCACCCAAAAGCAGAAGCCAAATGACCAGGGGAAAAAGCGCCCCATACTCTTTCCAAATGAAAACGATGCTTTGTCTTCTGTTTTTTGGCAGGATAGGAAAAATCAGATGAAATCCAGTTTTTAGTCCCAGAGCGGCGCTAATAAAGAACGCAGGCAGTTCAAAAATTCCATGAGGAAGTATTCCCAGCACAACAAAAACAAATACAGGAACTTCCTCATTGCTCAGTGCTGTCATTAGGTAGCCAAGCAATGCTCCGTTACTGAACAAACCTAAAAGGGGTGGAATCCCCAGGATAATGCCTAAAAACATAACGGATAAAGAGGCAAGAAAGTTATTAAAGAAGATCAACAGTATCCCCCTTAAAGGAGGGGCCTCGAATACCTCTCTAGCCATTTCCTCTAATAATTCTTTTTGCCCTGCAGTAAGCTCTGAAACCAATAAAAATTCTTCTGTAATAAAAAGTATTGAACTAATAATGCCTATTACAAAGAAAAAAACAGTCAGCGCAAGCCAGTTTAAATTACGCAACAAAATGCCCGTGATTTTTTTTCTATCGATCATATGCGTCCTCAAATCTTCTCAGGTTTTGGAAAGAAGGAGTATATAGACCTGTAATACCCCATATCATGTAGGTG
>SLJK01000088.1 GCA_007135125.1 Syntrophomonadaceae bacterium
TATTCCTTTCAAAGGGAAGCTCCGTGCCTCGAAAGCCAGGGAGAACATCCCCCCGGCAGATTCAGTAAGGGCACGAATTATTTACAGGTTTAGTTTGGCCGCAATTTTTTCGATGGCCTGGACAGCCTGGGAGTCGTCAGGGAGATCAAACAGCGGCTTCCCCTCCAGGTCAAACTCCACCACCATGTCGTCCAAGGGAACAGTCCCTAGAAGTTCCAGGCCGGTCTTGTCGATCTCATCTTGCAGGGCTTTTACATCATCGTTCCTGGTTTTGGTGATTACCAGGTACGTGGCCTTGGTTTTTATCTTGACAGATTTGATAATCTCGTAGACGCGTCCTGCAGAGCGGATACCGCGCGCTGAGGCATCACTGGTGATGATTATAGTATCCACGTCGTCAATGATGCGGCGGGAAAGATGCTCCATTCCTGCTTCGTTGTCTACCGCCACATAATCATAGTTTGGACGCAGGTTTTCCAGGTATTTGCGCAGCAGGTCGTTGGGAAAACAGTAACAACCAGGTCCCGAAGGGTTACCCATCACCAGCAGGTCCACCTGCTCTGACTCAACCATGGCCTGGCTGATGCGCATCTCCATAAACATATCCTTGGTCATGCCGGAAGGCACCACCCGGGGATCTTTGGTATCTTCCAGGGCCTGAGAAATGGTTTCCTTCATCTCCAGCCCCAAAGCCTCATTCAGGTTGGCATTGGCATCAGCATCGACTGCCAGGATATCCTTGTCCCGGTATGCACGGGTAAGGTGACGCAAAAGCAACGCTGTGAAAGTTGTCTTTCCCGTTCCTCCCTTTCCTGCTACGGCGATAACATTTTCTTTGCCCATTATTAGTCCCTCCTACTTCTTTAAAATTAGTTCGGTTAACCTTTTTTATACAACTCTTATTCTACTTATACCGCCAGTTTTCTGGAGAGTACCTGCTCCAGGTCCGCCAGGGTATTGCAGGGGAACATGGTTACCTCCTGCCGGAAAGCAGCCACGGTAGTGTAACTGTCCCATTCTTCCCGGGGAAGAGTGTTGAGCCATATAACTTCTTTGACCCTTTCTCCCAACAGTTTTACCTTTTCCAGTGCGTCCCGGTGGCGAATAGTCCTGGTATCGCTGACGAGTATGACAATAGTGTTCCGGGTCAGCTCTTCCGGGTGTTTTACAAGCAGGGTCTCCAAGGCCTTGTGCAGGCTCGTTCCTCCGCCCCACTGTCCGCTTTCCCGGATCATGGTCTTGATGGTCCCTTCAAAATCCTCTCCCCGGTTAAAATAAGGGGTTATACGCTCCAGGTCCTCGGAAAAAATAAAGCTCTCTATGCCCTGCACCACGGTGTTAAGACCGTAGATGAACTGCAGGACAAAACTGGTGTAGTGTATCATGGAGCCGGAGACATCGCAGAGCAGCAGCAGCCTGGGCTTCTTTAATCTGCGGCTCTTATACTTGAGGTGGAAGGGAACACCCCCGTACTGGATGCTGTGGCGTATGGTAGAACGGAATTCCGGGACTTTCTTTTTCCGGGTAGAACGATAACGCCTTGAAATACGCGTAACCAAAAGACGAGCCATGCGGCGAATGATGGCCGTGGCCTGGGGTAGATCGCGGCGGGCAATGTTCTGCATATCCTCAGTTAAAAGCTGCTTTCCGCCCCGCCCTGCTCCGGCGGCCGCATCGCTGATAGCGCTCAGCTCTTCATCGCCCAGCTCCTGGGCCGGTTTTTGCTCATCTATCTCACTCCGTAGCTGTTTATACCAAAAACGCAGGCGATTTTTAACCAGGCCCTCCAGAAAAGGTCTGTATTCGGACTGCAGTGTATCCCTGCCCTCGTTCATCTGCACAAAGTCAGAGAGGCGCTCTTTTTCCTGCCGGGGCATATGAGCAAAAACCGTCTTCTCCATCGGGGAAAGCTCCAACTGTTCTCCGCGAAAAGTCAAGACTTCATCCGCTTCCCGGATGCTCTGCTCCTGCTCCCTTAGTTTCTGCTGACGCTGCTGCTGAAACACCTCTCGCTCCTCGGCCGTGGTAAAAAAGTGGTCAAAGAGGCGATCAAACAGCTCCACTTCTTCGGATTTTTTGACCAGGGTTGCTTTAAGGGCCAGCCGCACCTTGTCCCTTTCCTCCAGGGGGACAAACTCCAGGGCACGCAGGGCATCAAGCAACTCTGAGCTTCCCACTCGCAACCCCTCCCGGCGCAGCAGATAGATGAAACGGACAATATTGTTCTCCAGGTATTGGGGAACGGCCTCCCCGGCAGAAGAACAGCCCCCGCCTCCGCTGCAGCAGTGCTCTGTATGTCCCACTTTGTGGTGTTGGTGGGGGCACTCATATTTTTCACCGAAGATGAAAAAGTCACCCTCGCCGTTCGGATGCTGATTGCTTTTATCCGGCACGCTAAATACCTCTTTTCTCTCACTTGCGGCTCATCAACCTGTCCTGATATTTTTTTCCAGGTTGTCCCCGCCGATCTGCTCCCGAAAAACCTTCTGGTCCACCCGGGATTTCAAAAGCAGGTTCAGGGTATGCTCGATAGTACTGCCCTGCAAACGGTCCCTGTTCAGCTCCACCAGCGCCCGTGTCCAGTCCAGGGTTTCGGCGATAGAGGGCTTCTTGCGTATCTCCGGGTTCTGACGGATCAAGTTGACCGCCCGGGCAATCTCCCTGGTAAGCTGCTCGCCTACCCCGGGAACCTTGGCCTTGATGATTTCGATCTCCCTTTCCACCTCGGGGAAATCCAGGTAGAGAAAAACACAGCGCCGTTTCAACCCATCGGAAAGCTCGCGTTCACTGTTGCTGGTAAGCACCACCACGGGTACATGATGAGCCTTTATGGTCCCCAGCTCCGGTACAGATACCTGGAAATCGGAGAGCACTTCAAAAAGGAAAGCTTCGAACTCATCGTCCGCCTTATCCACTTCGTCTATAAGAAGAACCGCTCGTTTCCCCGCCTGAATAGCCTTGAGGAGTGGGCGCTCCAACAGGTAGGGCGCAGAAAAAAGATCCTCCTCCAGTAGGCCGGAAGACTCGCCTTCTTTGCCCAGCTGAATCCGCAGCAGCTGCTTCTGGTAATTCCACTCGTACAGAGCTTTGTTTTCATCCAGACCTTCGTAGCACTGCAGCCTGATCAATTCAGTCTCAAAAATATGGGAGAGCACCTTGCCCATCTCCGTCTTCCCGACCCCCGGAGGGCCTTCTATCAACAGCGGTTTTTCCAGCTTCAAGGCCAGGAATACGGTGAGCACAACCTCTTCATCGCATATATAACCCACCTCTTCCAAACCCTGGCGCAATTTTTCCAGCGTCATATCCATATGTCAAATCTTCCTTTCTCAAAACTGGCCGACCTGCAAGGCCGGCATCCAGGTACCATTATACAAAAAAAAACGGGAAATTAATACCCTTTTTTATTTAACATTACCTTTCCTTTACCGAAGCCGGGCCGGGCCGGCCCGGAAAATATTAGCTGTCCTTTCCGTTTGCTGCTCCAGTATCTGTTCCCAATGCCTAACCAATCTCCCGGCAAATATATGCATTCTAAGA
>SLJK01000068.1 GCA_007135125.1 Syntrophomonadaceae bacterium
AAAAGGGAGGGCAGAACGTGCAGAAGGGGTGTCTCAGAAGAGGGCTGTTGATTAATTGCATTGGTGACACCGTTCTGCGATTTCTTCCCCCGCTGAATGTGGCGGGCAGAGAACTAGATGTGGCCCTTACGATTCTGGAAAAAGCTTTGGAAGAAGAAGCGGGTAATTAACGCAGTTATATGCTAACATAGACGTATGGGGAGGTGTATTAAGTTGAATGATCTCAAGGGACGACATTTTTTGACCTTGCAGGATTTTTCTGCTCAACAGATAGAGTCTATACTGGAGCTGGCTATCGAACTTAAGACCAGGCAAAAAGAAGGTTTACCCCGTCATCTGCTGAAGGGAAAAACACTGGCCATGATTTTTCAAAAACCTTCTACCAGGACAAGAGTTTCTTTTGAAGTGGGCATGCTGCAGCTGGGTGGCCATGCTTTATTTCTTAGCAGCGGTGAACTGCAAATTGGTAGGGGAGAACCTGTGAAAGATACGGCGGCAGTCCTTTCTCGCTACGTTGACGGTATTATGATCCGCACCTCTGAGCACAGTGAGGTTGAAGAACTGGCTCATTATGCAACAGTGCCCGTGATCAACGGTTTAACCAACCTGCTTCATCCCTGCCAGGCCTTGTCAGACCTTTTAACCATCAAAGAGAAACTGGGTTATTTGCAGGGCGTTAAGATTGCCTATGTAGGTGATGGAAATAATGTGGCACATTCCTTACTGCTAGGATGCTCCAAGATGGGTATGTCTATAAGTGTCGGTGCCCCTGAAGGCTATCATCCCCAGACTGAAATAACAAATCTGGCCAAGGAAAATGCTGATGCCAGCGGAGGTAGTGTCAAGGTGCTTGTCGAGCCAGCAGAGGCAGTAAAAGATGCCCAGGTAATCTATACCGATGTCTGGGCCAGTATGGGGCAGGAAATGGAAAAAAGTTTCCGCAAAGATAAGTTTGGAGCCTACCAGGTGAATGAAAAGCTTTTAAGCCTGGCTGCTCCCGATGCCATAGTAATGCATTGCCTCCCCGCTTATAGAGAGGAAGAAATCAGCACCCAGGTGTTGGAAGGTGAACATTCTGTAGTCCTGGACCAAGCTGAAAACCGTCTCCATGCACAGAAAGCTTTGCTGACTCTAATATTGTAATTACTAAGATCTACTGTGTGATTGAGTAGCCGTTAAGGGCCCGTTTGTAAGTAAAGCAAGCAAGGCGAGCGGCAGAAGGGGGTTATAAGTGATGGCAAAAGTGATTTTGGCTTATTCTGGTGGCCTGGACACTTCAATTATTCTGAAATGGCTTAAAGAGGAACATGGTTATGAGGTCATTGCCTACGCGGCAGACGTTGGACAGGGGCCGGACGAACTGGTAGGGCTGGAAGAAAAGGCTCTTAACACGGGAGCCAGTAAAGTATATATTGAGGATCTACGGCAGCAGTTTATGGAGGAATTTGTTTTTCCCATGCTTAAATCTGGTGCCGTTTACGAAGGAAAGTACTTGATGGGGACCTCTATCGCCAGGCCTATTATCGCCCGCGGCATGGTTCGGGCTGCCCTTAACGAAGGGGCCGAGGCGGTAGCTCATGGTTCAACTGGCAAAGGGAATGACCAGGTTCGTTTTGAGTTGACCACCAAGGCCCTGGCCCCCGAATTAAAGATTATAGCTCCCTGGCGTACCTGGAATATCCGTTCTCGCCAGGATGCCATGGAGTATGCAAAGCGCTACAATATACCGGTGCCTGTTACTGCGGAGAAACCGTACAGCATGGATCGCAACTTATGGCATATAAGCTATGAGGGTGGGATATTGGAGGATCCGGCGAATGCGCCTTTGGAAGATATGTTCCTGTTGACATGCTCTCCTGAGGAAGCGCCGCATGAAGCAGAAGTCGTAGAAATAACATTTAAAAAAGGGATACCGACTGGAATTAACGGTGTATCTATGGAAAGTGTGCCGTTGTTGGAAAAACTGAACGAAATAGCAGGAAGAAACGCCGTGGGTAGAGTTGATATAGTGGAAAATCGGTTGGTAGGAATGAAATCCAGAGGGGTCTACGAGACCCCGGGCGGGACGCTGCTGTATTATGCTCATAAAGAACTTGAGCAGCTAACCCTGGACCGGGAAACTATGCATTTCCAAGAGATGCTCTCAGTTAAATATGCTGAGTTGGTGTACAACGGGCAGTGGTACATCCCCTTGCGGAAAGCTTTGGATGCTTTTTTCGACAGCACCCAGGAGAAAGTCAGCGGAGAGATCAAACTGAAGCTTTATAAAGGTAATATTAGCGTTCTGAGCCGGCTATCCCCACATACTCTTTATCACCCCCAGTTGGCCACCTTTGAAGAAGATGAACTGTATGATCAGAAAGATGCTGAAGGGTTTATCAACCTTTTCGGGCTCCCCCTTAAGGTGGAAGGACTGCTCAGGGGAACCTGGAAAAACGAGGTATCAGAAAAGAAATGAGCTCCAGAAAGCGGGAAGAAAAAAATACTAGCCCCTGGGGAGGAAGGTTCCAGAAGTCTTTGGACAAAAAAGCGGAAACTTTTACCGCTTCTTTATCTTTTGATCGCCGCCTGGCTGCGGAAGATATTCAAGGAAGCAAAATTCATTGCCGCATGCTGGTTAAAACGGGTATTATTTCCACCCAGGAAGGGGATCTTATATTAAAAGGCCTGGAGGAAATCGAGCAAGAATTGTCCCGGGGCGAATTTACACCGGACCCTGCCCTGGAAGATATACACATGAATATTGAAAAAAAATTGATAGATAAGATTGGAACGGTCGGGGGAAAGCTGCATACCGGACGCAGCCGTAATGACCAGGTAGCGCTGGATATGCACCTTTTTGTTAAAAGGGAGATCACTGAAGTAGAAAAGCTGCTTCATGCTTTGCAGAAAACCATCTTAACACTGGCGCGTGAACAGCGGGAAGTAATAATGCCTGGATATACTCACCTGCAAAGAGCGCAACCCGTCCTTTTTTCTCATCACCTCATGGCCTATTTTTGGATGTTGCAGAGGGATAGGGAGCGTTTTATGGACTCCTTCCAGAGAGCAGACCTTATGCCCCTGGGCGCAGGAGCCATTAGCGGAACCAGTTTTCCCATTGACCGGGAATATTTATGCAGTGAGCTGGATTTCAAAAAAATGTATGAAAACAGCATGGATGCTGTCAGCGACCGTGATTTTGTTTTGGAATTTTTAAGTGATTCTGCTTTTCTGATGATGCACTTGAGCCGCCTTAGCGAAGAGCTGGTGCTGTGGTCTTCCCAGGAGTTTTCTTTTGTGGAGTTGGGAGACGCTTTTTCTACGGGAAGCAGCATGATGCCTCAGAAAAAAAACCCCGATGTCCCCGAGTTGGTCCGGGCCAAAACAGGCCGGGTTTATGGTAATCTGCTTTCTTTGTTGACGGTTTTGAAAGGGCTCCCCCTTACTTATAACAAGGATATGCAGGAAGACAAGGAGCCACTTTTTGACACGGTGGATACTGTGAAGGATGTTCTAAGCCTATATAATGAGCTTCTAAGGGATATGAAGCTGCACAAAGATAAACTGCAGAATGCTGTGAAGGGAGATTACGCTACGGCCACAGAGCTGGCAGATTACTTGGCCCTGCGTGGTGTTCCCTTTCGTGAGGCGCACCATGCTGTGGGGAAACTGGTGCGCTACTGCCTGGATAGAGAGATGTGGCTGACTGAACTTACAACGGAAGAAGCAGGAGCTTTTCACCCCCTGCTGGGAGAGGTAGAAGCGCTAGAAAATATTAAGCCGGAAGAAGCCATAAAGGGCAAGAACAGCCGTGGGGGCACCTCGCCGCAAGCTCTGGAAAAACAGATGGAACTGGCTTCTGAAATCCTGATGCAGAGGTTGGAAGAATAAAGAATTTATTAAAAATTGCTTGTAAAAAAACAGGAGTAATTGCAGATTGAGAGGTGCTAAATGAAGGACAAACAAGGAATTGTACTAGTTTACACCGGCAATGGCAAGGGCAAAACCACCGCGGCCTTGGGCCTTGCGTTGCGGGCCATAGGTCATGGGGCAAATGTATTTATGATGCAATTTCTAAAAAGCGATCCCAACTATGGAGAGATACAGGCAATCAGGAATTACCTACCTACTTTTTCTTTTGTACAGGCTGGTAAGAGCAGAATGCGTGACGGGTACCTGAAAGAGGATGACCGGCAGATTACAGTAGATGGCTTCCTGTTAGGCAAAGAAGCCCTATTGAGTGGAAAATTCGACCTGGTCATCTTTGACGAGCTCAATAGAGCGCTAGACAAAGGGTTGCTAATTAAGGCGGAAGTGTTGGAGATGCTGGCCAGGCGGCCACCTGGGGTAGATGTTGTTTTGACTGGGCGGAATGCACCTCCGGAAATTATAGAAGCTGCAGACATGGTAAGTGAAATTAAAGAAATCAAGCATCACTACAAAACCGGGATAAAGGCCAGGGCCGGCATGGAATTTTAATTGTTGTGTTTTTTAAACAGGGCATACTTAATGAAGGGTGGAGTGTTATGACTGATATGCTGGGGAACCGTATCAGAATTTTTCGTTCTGAGAGAGGCCTGACATTAAGCCAGCTGGCAAAGATGAGCGGGCTGTCAGCATCTTATTTAAGCACTATAGAACGCGGCCTAAAAAAACCGTCTGTGCCGGCTTTAAAGCAGATTAGCGAATCCCTCAATGTTTCTTCTGCCCTGCTGGTCAGGCAGGAAGAAGAAAAATTTACCGGTGAAAAGCTCTCTTTTTTTAGACAGGGTCGAGGATTATCAATTGAAGAATTGGCAGAAATAAGTGAGCTATCAGCAGCACTTATTGAGAAGTTTGAAAAGGGAGAAGCACAACCTGACTATGAACAATTGGAAATGCTGTCTGCCGCCTTAAATTTAACTATCAGCTGCTTTGTGGAAAAAAGTCATTATAAGACCAACATTGGTGTTAGACTCAAACAGTTGAGGGAGTCCCAGGGTCTTACTGCTGTCGCTCTTGCCGAAAAGGCTGGCGTCTCTATGGGTCTCATCAGCCAAATTGAAAGTAACTATACCATTCCTTCACTGGATACCCTGGAGCGTTTTTCGGAGGTCATGGGGGTTACTCTCCATTATTTTCTGTTGGAACACGAAGAAGTAGAAAACTTCATCTATACACTGGGTTCAGACTTGATAGAGATTTTAGGCGACCATAAGGTGCAGGCCGTACTTAGTTCTATCCGGGACTTTAATGCTGCTGAGATACGCTATGTGTTAAATTATTTGCAGTTTTTTAAAAGAAACAAAAAAATATTATCTTGTTCTGAGTAATTAATGTAGTATATAATATGGAAAAGAGAACTTTCCTTAAAAGAAGCATGCATTTACTTAAAATTTCACGAATATTTTGGAAAAAGGGTGCACTCTACTGTTTTCCTATAAGGGGGATGGAGTTGTGCTGGAGAAGCGGGACAGGGTATTATTTGAACAGTTAAAAGAGGGTATTATTTTATTTGATGAAGAGGCAGTTGTCAGGACGGCAGAAGCTGTTGTTGAAGAAAGGATCAATGCCTTGAAGGCAATCATGGAAGGTCTTGTGCCGGGCATGGAACACGTGGCAGACCTTTATGAAAGGCAGGATTACTTTATACCTGAACTTTTAATGTGTACGGAAGCTCTTTATGCAGGTTTAAATATTTTAAGGCCTCACGTCGCTAAATATGATTTGAATATAAAAGGAGTTGTAGTAATAGGTGTTGTTAAAGGCGATGTGCATGACATCGGGAAAAATATTATTAAGGTAATGTTTGAAGTGGTTGGTTTTGAAATACATGATTTAGGTAGAGATGTGCCGTTAGCGCAGTTTGTAAAAAAACAACTTGACACCAACGCAGATCTTGTCTGCCTCTCTGCCATGATGACTACAACTATGGTGGAAATGAGAGAGATAATCACCAGTGTGAAAAAAAGGAACCCAAAAGCTAGAATTATTATTGGTGGAGCCCCTGTCACGGGAGAAATTGCCCGGCAATATGGAGCGGATGGGTTTGCTCCTGATGCCAGTAATGCCCTGAAGAAAGCCATTCAAATGTTGGGCGTGCTAAAGAAAGTCTACAACGAGTTTATTTCTGATTCCATATTTAAATAATTTTTGCGGTGAACAAAGATGACAATTTATGAGATATTGTTACAAGTGGCCCGGCAAGATGGGAGGTTTTCGAAGTGATAGGGATTGAAGAATTTGAAGAAGTAGGTTTGCCGCGGAAACTATTCCAGGTTTTCTATAGTAAAAAATAGGTCCTATAGATGCTTATCAGAAATTGGAATGGAATCTGCAGGTTTCATTCTTGGATAATTAGCATGTTTGCATTGTTGAAAATTATAAGATTTTTATAAACATTTATGCTTGACAAAAAAATTAGGCTTTGGTATTATAGCAACAATAAGCCTCAAGCCCCATGGTGATAACTAGAATTTCCACTTTCAATTCCGATTGCAAAGATCCTCAATAAATAATTCGATTCAAAAATCTTATTTTTATAAAAGAATTTACCATTAGTAAATAGAAGAAATGAATTTATTTAGAAATCATTTTAGTACCAGTAAAAAGGGTTTTCGCATATTTTACTATAAAATTTAGTAGTAGATAATAATAATTTACTTGCATTTTATTTTTTTATGAATTTCATTAATTGTATTTATTTTGACGGCCTTTAAGGTCGAATAAATGAAAAAGGAGGAGTACAAAGGATGTCTGAAGAAAGGGAAAAGGAATTATTTGAGCTGTTGAAGAATGGTGTAATCGAGTTTGAAGAAGATCAGGTGCGGGATGCGGCGCAAGCGGTAGTAGATGAGGGAATCGATGCGGTAAAGGCTGTTTTTGAGGGTTTGGTAGCGGGAATGGAGCATGTTGGGGAATTGTATGAGCAGCAGGAATATTTTGTTCCCGAAATGTTGATGTGCGCTGACGCCATGTATGTCGGTTTGGATATTTTGAGGCCTCACATGGAGGGCAGAGATCTAGGGATTACCGGTGTAGTAATTATGGGAGTTGTGCAGGGTGATGTCCATGATATCGGCAAAAATATCGTCAAGATGATGTTTGATGTTTCCGGATTTGAGGTGCATGACCTGGGACGAGATGTTCCCTTGGAAACTTTTGTAGAAGAGCAGCTTCGCACTGATGCAGATCTGGTTGCTCTGTCTGCAATGATGACCACCACCATGGTAGGGATGAAAGATATTATTGCCAGGATTAAGGAAAAAAACCCCAAGGCCAGGATCATGATTGGCGGAGCACCGGTAACGGAAGAGATCGCAGACAAGTTTGGAGCCGATGGATTTGCTGAAGATGCCAGCAACGCCCTTAAAGATGCTATTAATATGCTCACAACTTTGAAAAAAATTCAAGAAGAAGAAGAATATGGAACAGCGTAAAAAAGGAAATAGTTCATTTAAGGAGGAAATACGATGGGGCATACGGTTATTTTTCAACCTTCCGGTCGCCGAGGGGAAGTAGAAAACGGCAAGACACTATTAGAGGCTGCCCGTGAACTTGGCGTAGACATAGAATCCCCTTGTGGCGCAGCAAAAGTGTGCGGAAAATGTAAGGTGCAGGTTCAGGAGGGTTTCTTTGAAAAATTTGGCATAGAATCCAAGGCAACTCATCTTTCCCCTCTTATCGAAGAGGAAAAAGATGAGTTATATGCAGAAGAGATAAACAAAAATTTACGGCTGGCATGTTGTGCCATGGTAGAGGGCAATGTTCTGGCTTTTGTTCCGGAGGAGTCCAGGGGAGCACAGCAGGTTATTCTGGAAACAGGAAGGGAAAGAGAGCTATCCATTGATCCCACTGTGCAAAATTATTATATTGAGCTGACCCCGGCAACCCTTGATGACCAGACTGATGACTACATGCGCATTAGAAATGCATTGATGGAGAAATACGAACTTACCAATTTACAGCACATTGATTATCCCGTGGCCATAGACGTACAGGAAATTGTGCGCTCCAGTGATTGGAAAGTTACGGTAAGTGTTTGGAATGATAAGGAGATTATTAAAGTATCCCCCGGCCTGGTAGAAGATCCCTGGGGCATTGCCATTGATATTGGAAGCACCACTGTAGCAGCATATCTATGCAATCTCAGAACAGGAGAATCCACCATAAAACGTTCCATGATGAACCCCCAGATCACCTACGGAGAAGATGTCCTTTCAAGAGTTACGTATACCATGATGAATGAGGGAGGACAGGTGACGCTGAGCGAAGCAGTGGTAGATGGCCTTAATTCGCTGGTGGAAAAGATGGCCGAAGAGGCCGGTCTTACGCCGGAGGATATCTTGGATATGGTCCTGGTGGGAAATACGGCCATGCACCACCTTATGCTGGGAATTGACCCGAAATACATGGGCCGCGCTCCTTTTGCACCGGCCTTTAAGACCAAGATGGACTTTAAGGCCAGGGATCTGGGTATCAAAATAAACAAGGCTTCATATGTCCATTGGCTCCCCATTGAAGCGGGGTTTGTAGGTGCTGACAACGTCTCGGTGCTAATTGCTGAAGAGCCTTACAAACAGGACAAGATGATGCTGGTGATCGATATCGGGACCAACGGAGAGATTGTTTTTGGCAACAATGAAAGGCTATTTTCTACTTCCTGTGCTACTGGTCCAGCCCTGGAGGGTGCCCAGATTAAGTTTGGTATGCGGGCGGCCCCTGGAGCTGTGGAATGGGTAAAAATTGATCCCGAAACAAAAGAGCCTCAGTTCAAGCTTATCGGCCAGGAAGATTGGTTTAAAGAAGGTGATGAACCAGAGTCGAAAGGGGTTTGCGGTTCAGGCATCATTGATGTTATAGCGGAGATGTTCAAGGCAGGTATTATTGATAAATCAGGCCGTTTTAACCAGAAGCTTGATAACCCCAGGATCCGCAAGGGAGAAGACGGCAAAATGGAATACGTGCTTTGTTATGCCAAAGAGACCTCTATAGGCAAGGATGTAACCATTACCCAGGGTGATGTTAGGGCTATTCAGCTTGCAAAATCCGCACTTTATTGTGGTGCGGAATACCTGATGGAAAAATGGGGGGTGAAAAAGCCAGATAGGATAGTACTGGCCGGTGCTTTCGGAAGTTATATTAACAGAGAAAGTGCCATGGTAATGGGGATGGTCCCCGATTGCAACCTGGAAAATGTGGAGGCTGTGGGAAATGCCGCTGGCGACGGAGCCAAGCTGGCCCTGCTGAGCAAGGCAAAAAGACAGGAAGCGGAGGATGTGGCCAGGGATGTGAAATTTATTGAAACTGCAACAGAACCGGATTTTCAAATGCGCTTTGCCGCGGCTATGGCCTTTCCGCACAAGTCCCATGCTTTCCCCAGCATTCAGCACATTCTGGATAAAATACCCAAGTAGCACGAAGGGAGTTACCATACTTTTAAGAAGGAAGGTATACTCAATGTTCACTATAGAAAAAGAGCAGAAGGTATGTCAAGTTGGTCCCTGGAAAGTGGGAGGACAGCCGGGGGATAATCCTCCGCTGCTAATATCTTCCATGTTCCACAAAGGTGACCGCCTCCTGGAAAAACGCAAGGAGGGTAAGTTTGATAGGGAAAAGGCTGCTAAATACATTAAAAGGCAGGAAGAGCTATCTGAGCAAACTGGTATTCCAGCCATTACGGCCATGGTAGCTAATTCCGCCGAAGAAATGAAACGTTACGTGGACTTTTACACTGGCTTAACCGATAAACCTTTTGGTATTGATATGTGGATGGAAGGGCCGCGCCTGGAAGCGGTAAAGTATGTATCAGAACTGGGACTTATGGACCGCCTGGTTTATAACAGTGTAACACCCTGGGATAAGGATATTCCGGGACAGGTGGAGAAGATGAAAGAAATGGGGGTAAAACACGTAGTCGTTCAAGTTTACGATGAAAACGATCCCACTCCCCAAGGTAGGGTTAACAGTTTCCGAAAAATGATGGAAGTCATCGGAGAGGATACTTTTGAAACAATATTAGTCGATACCTCCGTGATGAATCTTCCGGCGACATCTTTTTCTAACGTGGCCGATAAAATGATCAAAGAGGAATTCGGTGTTCCTTCAGGTTTGGCTACATCAAACGGTACTTTCATGTGGAAAGAAGCCCGTGAGATGTGGGGAAACGAAGGCTTTTCCTCCATGAACGTCTCTGCCCAGGCTATAGCTACCATGTTCTGGTGCGATGTGATCTTTTACGGTCCCCAGGTTATAGCTCCGCGGATCTTTCCAGCCGTGGTAAGCGCTGCTTTAATGCTGGCAACTTTTGTCTACAACGAAACGGGGAGACTGCCCTCTAACCCCGAGCATCCTCTCTATAAATTCTTTGGAGATTTTGCCGAAATACTTAAAAAACAGGGCTAAAATTTAGTTAAGGTGGTGTCCTTTTATGAATTTAACACCCAAAGAACGTGTTTTGAAACAGCTGGCAGGAGAAGAAGTAGACCGTACCCCTTGTTACAGCGGTATGGGTAACGTAACGGTTAAAGGATTGGATGAACTGGGATACAAGTTTGCATTTGTTCATGGGAACGCTGAAAAATTAGCCAATCTTGCAGCAACTTCTTATAAGTTTTATGGTTATGAATGTGCTGTTGTACCCTTCGATTTTTGTGTAGAAGCTGAAGCACTTGGAAGCGAGATGAACCCGTACGAAGATGTGGCTCATCTACTCTACCCCACTATTAAAGAAAAAGCTATTCAAAATGATGATGAACTGGATTCTTTTCCCATCCCGGATGACCTGGCTAATGCCGGTCGGGTACCGGTTGTTGTAGATGCTATTAAGCGGTTGAAGAAGGAGTTTGGAGATGAGCTGCCCATCGGGACTTACTTAACTGCACCATTTACCTTGGGTGGCCAGGTATATGACCTTGATAAAATGTTGAAATATGCTTTTAAAAAGCAGGATCTCATTAATGCCATGCTTGATAGGCTGGCCGATGTTCTCATTTCCTTAGCCAAGATTTACCAGGAAGCCGGCGCCGATTATATTACGGTGCGGGAAATGGGCAGCGGCACAGACCTGCTCAGTCCACGGTTATGGAAATCTCTTATCCAGCCCCACCTGACAAAAATCTTTACGGCTTTACGTGAAATGGGTTTTCCCAATAATTTGCATATATGCGGGGAAACGAATATGATTATCAAGAATATGTATGAGTGTGGTGCTGACTCGCTGAGTGTGGAATTTAAAAACGATATGAAAAAGACCAGGGAAGATATCGGTTTCGAACCTCTGGTATTTGGGAACCTTGACGCTTATAAGTTGCTAGTGATTGATGATGTGGAGGATGTGGAGAAAGCTGTCATAAAGAGCCTGGAAGACGGTGTGGATGCCATTTGGCCCGGCTGTGATATCTGGCCGGAAGCAAAGCCTGAAAATTTTAAAGCTATGGTGGAAGCTACAAAAAAATACGGCGCAGAAAAGTGGCATCGCAAGCAAAAATAAACGCAGTAGATGTAGTTTCTAAGACTATTCCAGCCCCGAATAGGGGCTGGGGTTGTCTAAATAATTTATAGAATATAAAGGATAGTGTAGCTTTACAAACAGATATTTTCTTAATATTTACCAAGAGGATTATTAATAGAGGGATATTTGAAAAGAAGAAAGGGTGAACAGCAAGGATTATTCGTGCCTCAGGAAGAAATATAAATACTGTTAGGAGATAATATTTGGAGAAAACAAAGAAATGACGGCAAGGGTAAAAATATTTGCGGGAGCATGCGGCTTTACAAGTGTTATCAGGGTGACGCGGATTGATAAAAAACATGTCAAGGTCAAGATTATTTCCGCATGTAAAATGTTGCAAAAGTTGAATGATGATCTTGATTTTTTGGACTGGCGACAGGACATATTTTGTAATATTCGTGATTCACTGGTTTATCGCTCTGCTGACAAACATCTTATGCATACAGATTGTCCTGTTCCCAGCGCCATTGTCAAGGTAATCCAGATCGAACTTGATGGAATGGTGCCCATGGATGTTAATATGAAGTTTGAAAAAATTAATGAAGATGATATTTAACTTGTTTTCCTTTTTTCGTAATTAATTTAGCAAGATAGAAAAATTAATTTTCTACAAAGTTAATATTCGAATAATTTATATAAATTAACCTGCTGCCCTCTGCTTTGCGAAGGGAAGTGACTATTTTGTCAACCAGGCACTTAGAAGCCCAAAAAATGATACCGAAAGAATTAAGTTGTGAAAGCGAGGCCATTTTGCTGCAGGCAAAAAAAATGGGAGCAAGTGTAGCTGGTGTCGGAGACGTGAGTATCGGACTTGCATCTGAGTTTAAGCACATAACCAAGGCCATTTCTATTGGGATTAAACATACTATTTCAGGAAAACAAATGGAGAAAAAGTCTTGCTATAATTCCCATTATTTCATTATAGACAGGCAGCTGCAGGTAATTCAAAAAGCGCTTGTACGGCAACTGAGATTTGCGGGATGGCACGTTTTAGCTATTCCTCCTGATTCTCATCGTCAAGATAACAGTTTTATTTCAAGACTTTATCCTCTATTTCCTCATAAGACAGCGGCAACCTGTGCCGGTCTTGGTTGGATAGGGAAAAGCGGCTTGCTGATTAATGATAAATTTGGGCCTTCTCTTAACTGGGCCACAGTTTTGACGGATGCCCCTCTTGAGACCAATCCTAATCCCATTTTAGAAAGCAGGTGTGGAGAATGCCAAAACTGTGTTGTTTCCTGCCCAGCTGGTGCTATTAGAGATACTCACTGGAAACGGGGGGATAGTTATCAGAGTATGATCGATACCAACAAATGTACTAAACAGTTGGAAAAGAATAAAAACATGTTCGGAAGTGCTGACTGCGGATTATGCATCATAAACTGCTCACAGGGGTAAAAATATTTTTGCTGATGAAATATTAGAATATTCTATCTTAATCAGCCTACAGAGTCTTGATTATATTTCATACGCCTGTTTGAAAATATAAAAGTTTAATAATATTTAGACTTGCCATAAGAAATATTTTTTAGTATACTATATTATACAAAAACTTACCACTATACAACATAATTGACATATTTAACAAATTGCGCTTATTAAAGCTAACAACGGTAGTAACAAGGGTTTGTTTTAAATTAATACAGGAAGTCAGGAAGTAAAGATACTATAAGGAGAGAGTTAAATGGCTACTATGAATGCTAGGGAAAGATTTTTTAACAAATTATCAGGTAAGGAAGTTGATCGTACTCCTGTATTTTGTGCGGACCAAACCGGGACTTATGATGTAATGGAAGAATTAAATGTTTTTTGGCCTGAGGCTCACCAGAAGGGTGAAGATATGGCCAAACTTGCAGT
>SLJK01000130.1 GCA_007135125.1 Syntrophomonadaceae bacterium
TAACGGCCCGCACGGGTGAAGAGGCCTCCCCGGGTGTGCCCCTCTTGCAGCTGGTGGACTATGCCTCCCTCTACGTGGAAGCCGGGATTACGGAGCGCCAGCTGGAGATGGTCCGGGAGGGAATGAGCGTCCGGATCCAGGTGCCCACCCTTGACAGGGATTTCCCGGGAACCATCGAAGAGATCGCCCTTGCTCCCCGGGAAGGGACCCGTTCCTATTCGCTGAAGGCTTATTTTGATGAAGCCGTCGAAGGGGTGCGCATGGGCCAGCATGCCCGGCTGCTGGTGGTGGTTCAGGAAGCCCTTGACGCCGTGATAATACCCAGGCGCGTCCTGGTGGAGGAAGACGACGAATTCTATGCTTTCGTGGTGGAAGACGGGGTGGCCGTGGAAAGGCTGTTGGAGCTGGGTCTGCGGACGGAAGAGGCCGTGGAGGTAATCTCCGGACTGCAAGAAGGTGAACAGCTGGTGGTGCGGGGAGAGCAGTTCTTGAGCGATGGTGATGCTGTGGAGATCGTAGGGGGGACTAGTGAATGAGCCTGCCCACACTATCTATTCGCCGTCCCATCGCCACCTTGATGGTTATCGCCGTTATTCTACTGCTGGGTGTGGTCTCCTTTACCAGGCTCCCCTTGGACCTTTTTCCCGAGTTCGATTTTCCTATCGCTGCGGTTATAACCGATTATGACGGAGCGGCGCCTGCAGAAGTGGAGAACATGCTCAGCCGCCCCCTGGAAGAATCCCTGGCTACGGTGCAGGGCCTGGAGAACATCAGCTCCATTTCCCAGGCGGAGATGTCCCTGGTGCTGCTGGAGTTTGGTTTTGGAACCGACCTGGATATGGCTACCCTGGATGTGCGCGAGCAGATCGATATGGTGGGGGGCTTTCTTCCCGATGGTGCGGGAGACCCCATGGTCATCAAGGCCGATCCTTCTCTTATGCCTATCGTACAGCTTTCCCTCTCAGGGGACCGGGAAGATTGGGAACTGCGGCGTATTGCCGAAGATATCGTGGAGCCACGCCTGGAGCGTGTCTCCGGTGTAGCCTCGGTGGATGTGATTGGCGGCCGCGACCGCGAGGTTAAAGTGGTGGTCGATCCCAGGTTGCTGGGGAACTACGGCATCGGCTTGGATGAAGTGTCCGGCGCCCTGGGAAGGGAGAACTATAACATCTCTGCCGGCTCCCTGGAGGAAGGGGGGCGGGACTACCAGCTGCGGGCCGTGGGAGAGTTCGCCAGCCTGGAGGAGATGGAGAACATGGTTCTGGCCTCCAACCCCGGGGGAACTGTTTTGCTGCGTGACGTGGCAGAGGTGAAAGAGGGCTTTCGTGATGCCAGCCGTATCAACCGTTTTAACGGGGAGACCAGTATCGGGCTTTTGATAAACAAGCAGGCCGATGCCAACACGGTCCTGGTTTCCCAGGGGATTTGGGGAGCCGCGGATGATATACAGAGGGCCCTTCCCGAAGATGTCGGGATGCACAAGGTCATGGACCAGGCCGACTTTATCAACGAATCTATCGTGGCCGTATACGAAATGGGTGGCCTGGGCGCGCTGCTGGCGGCCCTGGTATTGCTGCTTTTCCTGCGCAGGTTCCGCAGCACACTGGTGGTGCTGATCGCCATACCTGTTTCCGTGGTGGCCACCTTTGTGCTGATGTACTTTTACGGGCTGACTTTGAATATTATTACCCTGGGGGGCCTGGCCCTGGGGATCGGGATCATGGTGGATAGTTCCATCGTGGTGCTGGAAAATATCTACCGCTTCCGGCAGGAAGGCGCCGGGCTGGAGCAGGCCGCCGGTGACGGCGCCAACCAGGTTTCCGGAGCCATAATTGCAGCAACGCTGACCACGGTGGTGGTTTTTCTGCCGGTGGTCTTTATGGGCGGTTTCGCCTCCCAGATCTTTGAGTCCATGGCCCTTACGGTCAGCTTTTCCCTGCTGGCTGCCCTGTTCGTGGCCCTTACCGTGGTGCCTGTGCTCTCTTCGCGCCTGCTGGTGCGGGTTAGCGGCAAAGACGGCGAGGGTGAAATGCACGCGGCAGAGCAAAGGCGCTTTCTCTACCGGGCAACCGGGGGTTTTCACCGCGGTTACCGGCGCCTGGAGAATAATTACCGCCGTGCCCTTAACTGGTCCCTGGGTCATCGCCTGCCGGTCATGGTGGTCTTTGTGCTCAGCTTTTTGGGTACATTCCTGCTGATGCCCTTTATCGGGGCCGAGTTCATTCCCGATTTCGATGAGGGCTATATTACCGTGCGCGCCGAACTGCCCCTGGGTTCCGCCCTGGAGGAGACGGAGTATATTGCCGACCAGCTGCAGGAGCGGCTGGAGGCTCTCCCCGAGGTGGAGTCCGTGAACATGAATATCGGCGGCGGAGGCGGGATGGAGTTTGGTTTTGGAGGTGCCCAGAGCCACCGGGCAGACCTGGATATAATTCTTAAAGATCTGGCCGAGCGGGATCGTTCCGCCCAGGAGATCGGTGAAGAGATAAGGGCCCTTTCCTCCCGTATCGCAGGGGCCGAGTTTTCGGTCAGCTACGGGGATATGGCAGCAGCGGGGATGACCGGAGCCCCGGTAGAGATTGCCGTGCGGGGTGATGACCTGACGGAGTTGGAGCGGCTTGCCGAGGAAGTGGCCGTGGTGGTGCGCCGCGTCACCGGGACCAGGGAAGTGGAGACCAGCTTCGAAGAGGGGCGCCCCGAGCTGCAGGCGTATGTGGATAGGGACAGGGCAGCGGACCACGGCCTGGCATTCGGTCAGGTAGGCGGGGCCCTGCGCACCGCGGTAAGCGGCAGCACGGCTACCAATTACCGCACGGGGGGAGAAGAGCTGGATGTGCGTGTCCTGCTCCCCGACGAATATTCCCGTTCCCTGGCTGCCCTGGAAGAGATTACCCTTCATTCCCCCTACGGCTACGCTGTGCCGTTAAAAGAGGTGACGACTTTTCAGGAAGAGATCGCGCCCGTGTCCATCAACCGCTACAACCAGGTGCGCTCTGCCTCCGTGGAGGCGCAGGTAGTGGGGCGCACCCAGGGCGAGGTCATGGAAGATATCATCGCCGAGCTGGAAGGTGGTGGCGTGCAGCTTCCCGAGGGCTACAATATTGATTACGAGGGGGAATTCCAGATGATGGAGGACGCCTTTGATGACCTGGCGCTGGCCTTGTTGCTGGCTATTTTCCTGGTCTACATGATCATGGCGGCCCAGTTTGAATCGCTGCTGCATCCTTTTATCATTATGTTCGCCCTGCCCCAGACTTTTACGGGAGTGGCCCTGGCCCTCTTCCTGACGGGACGATCCCTGAGCGTGCCGGCCTTTATCGGGGTGATCATGCTGGCCGGTATCGTGGTCAACAATGGCATCGTGCTGGTGGATTATGTCAATAAGCTGCGGGAGATGGGGCGCGGCTGCCGCGAGGCAGTGCTGGAGGCCGGGCCCGTCCGGCTGCGGCCCATCATGATGACCACCCTCACCACGGTGCTGGCCATGTTTCCCATGGCCCTGGGCTTCGGCAGCGGTGCCGAGCTGCGGA
>SLJK01000171.1 GCA_007135125.1 Syntrophomonadaceae bacterium
AAAAAAAATATAAAATTTATTTTATAATGACATATAATCTTACGTATAAGGTTAGTTTTATGGCACTGAAGAATATTTTTTTCTGTCCAGAAAGCTGCCAAGGCTAATTTAGGAGCCTTGCAGCTGCTTTTAAAAAGGGTGCCGCCTTTTTAGGCAGCACCCTCCATTATTACTCAAGATATGGTTGATAGCGTTATTTTTCCCGGGGCATGCAGATAAATTCTTTTACCATGGTGTCGAAAAAATAGTTTGAATGAGCAGGGACAATTACGCATGCTGTGTCAGAACCGCGTCCGCTTCCTGCTACACTGATGACTTCCTGCCCGTACGGTATCATTCCGGCATCCAAAGCCATACAGGCTACTTCCACACAGACTTTTGCCCCCTGACCAAAAATTCGCAGAGCCGAGGCAATTATTTCTGCCGGGTAAAGACCCCCGAATTTCACTCGCACTGCCCGGTCCACACCTGCCAGGAGGTGGGTGGTAGTAAGGACCTGCACCCCTTTTTGCTGCAGACTTTCCTTCATGTCTGGACTTATTTCACTTTCCCCTGGGTTCTTGTAACCTACATGATGCGTGACACAGACTATTTCCAATCCTTTTCCGGCGTATTGTGCTGCCGAGGTGCCGCTATTGGAGGCTACAACGATATGCTTGATTCCAAGCTCTTCCGCCTTTTTAAGCACCGCTTCCGCAGTAAGCTCTGTATTATGTGCTCCCTTTTTTTCCCAAAGCACTGTCTATCTCCTCCTTGGTGATAGTAATGAAACGAAATAAGGCCGCTTTTTTACAAAAGCGCCAGCAGGCATGTACATAATCATACTATATATATTGTCTCATTCCAAGAGGCGAACTCTCCTCGTTTTTGAAATTTTTGATAATGCTTCTCAAGTTGACACGACGCGGCCTTTTCTGCTATGATAAGTTAAAGTTTTTAGCCCTTTAAGCAAGGGAGTTGGTTTTAGTGGAAGATCGTTTTGGTAAAGAAGGAATAACTTTTGACGATGTTTTACTGTTGCCCGGTCATTCCAAGATATTGCCCCGCGATGTAGATATAAAAACTTTCTTGACCCCTAAAGTTTCCTTGAGCGTTCCAATTGTGAGTGCCGGTATGGACACTGTTACGGAATCAAGCATGGCCATAGCGGTAGCGAGGGAAGGTGGACTTGGTGTTATCCACCGCAATATGTCAGTGGAGAGACAGGCCGAGGAAGTAGATAGGGTGAAACGTTCGGAGCATGGCGTAATCACTAATCCTTTCTTTCTATCCCCCATGCACACAATTAACGATGCTGCCGCATTGATGGAGCGTTACCGCATTTCCGGTGTCCCTGTTGTGGTGGACGGGAAGCTGATGGGGATAATAACCAACAGGGACCTCCGTTTTGAAAAGGATTACAGTCTTCTCATCGATGACGTTATGACCAAGGAGAACCTGGTTACCGCTCCGGAGGGTACAACTCTGGATGAAGCACAGGGAATTCTGGCCCAGCATAAAATTGAAAAGCTGCCTATTGTGGATGAAAATTTTATGTTAAAGGGCTTGATCACCATTAAAGATATTGAAAAGGGCATTGCCCACCCCCGTGCGGCCAAGGATGAGTCTGGCCGGTTGAGGGTCGGTGCAGCTGTTGGAATAGGCAGAGATACCATGGTGAGGGTTGCTGCCCTTTTAGAAGCCAATGTCGATATCCTGGTTGTTGATACGGCCCACGGGCATGCAGAACCGGTAATTCAAACAGTGCGTATGATCAAGGGTGAATATCCGGAAGCCCAGGTAATTGCTGGGAATATCGCAACCAGTGAAGCAGCACGGGACCTTATTCATGCCGGTGCTGATGCTCTCAAAGTTGGAGTGGGACCGGGTTCTATTTGTACTACTCGCGTCATAGCAGGAATAGGAGTCCCACAGATCACAGCGATTCATGATGTTTCACAGGTGGCAAAGAGTTTTAAGATACCGCTCATAGCTGATGGTGGCATAAAATTTTCCGGTGATATTGTAAAAGCTCTTGCTGCCGGTGCTGATGTGGTGATGATTGGCAGTCTTTTTGCCGGCACGGAAGAGAGCCCGGGCGATATGGAGATCTACCAGGGGCGCAGTTACAAAGTTTACCGGGGTATGGGTTCAATCGGTGCTATGAAAGAAGGAAGCAGGGACCGCTATTTTCAAGAAGACGAACAGAAAGTGGTGGCAGAAGGGATTGAAGGAAGAGTTCCTTATCGAGGCACCGTAGCGGATATGGTCTTCCAAATGGCAGGCGGCCTGAGAGCAGGCATGGGATACTGTGGTGTTCAAAACCTGCAGGAATTACAGACCAAGACCCGTTTTATCCGTATTACAGGCGCTTCACTGCTGGAGAGCCATCCACATGATATACAGATTACCAAGGAAGCTCCTAATTATAACCTGCGGTAGAAAAATTAATTTTCGAAACCTTTTTGAGAGCTGGTGCTTTTTATAACCGGTAGAATGTCACAACGAGAAGCTCCTTTGTACAGGGCAGCGAAGAATTATCTTCAAAAAAAATATACACCCCTTCATGTACCTTTGCATGGCCGAGGCGGCACTTTTTTGCTATCATGGCAAAGGGATTTTTTTTGCCACTTACAATGGGATCTTACAGAGCTCCCACCGCTGGACGATCTGCATCTGCCCCGGGGTGTTATCGCAAAAGCCCAAAAACTGGCGGCAAGCCTCTTCAGGGCCGATATTAGTTTTTTTTTGGTAAACGGTGTTACCGGTGGAATGCTTGCCCTTTTTTTGGGGGTTTGCCAGCCAGGAGATAAAGTGCTGATCAGTCGCCTTTCGCACAAGTCTGTTCATACCGGTATTATTTTAAGTGGAGCTAGACCTGTTTATCTTCCGGTGGAGCGTGAGCCGCTTTCAGGTTTTCCCCTCAATCTTTCCCCCACACTGGTGGAAAGAGCCGTTAAAGAACATCCTGATGCCAGGCTCTTGTTGGTTACTTCTCCTTCTTACTGGGGGGTTACCTGTGACCTGGAAGCGATAAGGAAGATTACTGAAGATTACGGCATGCTACTAGCTGTAGATGAAGCTCATGGCACCTATCTCCCTTTTATGGAGGATAAGTTCCCGCACTCGGCAAAGACGGGGGCTGACATCTGGCTGCACAGTGCCCACAAATCCCTGGGAGCGATTACGGCAGGTGGCTTTTTACACCTGCGAGATAATAGTTTGAGAGAAAAGGTAGCTTTTTGGCTGCAGGCTGTGCAGAGCAGCAGTCCTTCCTACCCGGTTATGATCTCGTTGGATTTAGCTCGGCGCAGGGCTGCTCTGCACGGGAAAGAGCTTTTCGGCGGTCTATGGGAATGGGCCTTGCATTTGCGAAACGTCCTTACAAGAAAGGGCGTGCCTCATCTTTCTGTCAAGGCAGTCAACAGGTGTGGTTTTAAGCTTGATCCTGCCAGGCTCACTTTTTTTTCTCCGGGAGGGAATGCCCGCTCTTTTGCGGTAGAATTGGCTAAAAAATACAGAGCCCAGGTAGAAATGACGGGTGATTCATATCTCCTGGCCGTGGCCGGTCCTGCTGTGTTGAATACGCCACCCTCCTTTTTAGGTAATGCTTTTTCGCGCGTTCTAAAAAAGGATAATATATTATCACGTACAACCAGCAGAGGGTTTTGTCACACGGATTTTCCGCTTCCATTTTTCTCAGGCGATCTTCGCCGGCCAGACGATGCAGAGAAAAAAGTCTTTTCCTTTGTCCCCCAAGCTCTTTCGCCCCGGGATGCTTTGCATCTTCCTTACCAGAAAGTCCCACTGGAAAAGGCCGGGGGGAAGAGATGCGGAGAAATGGTAATACTGTCCCCTCCGGGTATCCCCTTAGTTTCTCCCGGGGAGCGAATAACAGCAGACATTATTACATTTTTACAGCATAAATGTGCTGCCGGTTGGCTTTTTCAAGGGGTTTCAGATCCCTGGCTGCAAAAAATAAAGGTTATCTATGAAGAATAGTATGGTAAAATAAATGTGAGGGCAAAAAATTCTGTTCTGAGCGGCGGTGAGAAGATGTCTTCCGAGGGCAGTGGCAGACGACAAGGCGTTTTTATCAGCATTGAAGGTCCCGATGGGGCTGGCAAGACAACACAAGCACACATGTTGAAAGAACGCCTGGAGAACCAGGGATATAAAGTTTTCCTCACCAGGGAACCGGGAGGCACTCCCATCGGGGAAGAGATCAGGAATATACTTTTGAATCCTCGTTTCGAGGAGATGTCTGTTGCTTGCGAGATACTTCTTTACAGTGCCGCCAGGTCACAGCTGGTAAAAGATGTGCTCAGGCCTTACCTGGAGAGAGGTTATATGGTTATTACAGATCGTTATCTGGATTCCAGCCTGGTTTACCAGGGACTGGCTGGCGGTGAAGAACTGGAAATGATCAAAAATATCAATCTATGGGCAACCGCAGGTCTTCTACCGGATATAACCTTTTTGCTGGATATTGATGCTGTAAAGGGGTTGCAGAGGCTGGAAGGAAAAGAAACGAGCTTCTCTCAGCAGGATCGCATGGAACAGAAAGAACTGGAATTTCACCGCAAGGTGCAGGAGGGTTTTTTGCTTCTGGCTTCTCAAGAAATAAAACGGTTTGTGGTTATAAAAGGTGAAGATGAGCCCCGAGAAGTGCACGATCAGCTTTGGAGCCAATTTCAGAACTTTTTGTTAAATAAAGAGAATGCCTCATAAGTTTTTGAGATATTTGTACTATGAAGGAGCCAAAACTTGGGCTTTCAGACAATTATAGGCCAAAAATTAATATTGCGGGCGCTGCGTAATATTCTTTCCTCAGAACGGGTTGGTCATGCTTACCTGTTTTCAGGTTCTCCTGGAAGCGGTAAAAGGACGTTGGCTATGCTTTTTGCCCAGGCCCTTAACTGTGATGCAAGCAGTGAACCTCCATGCAGACAATGCCTTTCGTGCCGTAAAACTCTTAGCGGCAGCCATCCGGATCTTTTTTATCTGAAGCCGAGTGGGTCCTCTTTAAAGATTGGTCAACTGCGTGAAATTAGAGAAGATCTGTATTTTCTTCCGGCAGAAGGAAAAAGAAAGATATGCATAATTGAAGACGCAGAACTACTGACCCTCTCAGCCGCAAATAGTATGTTAAAAATACTGGAAGAGCCCCCACATCACCTGGTGTTTATCTTGATGAGCTCTCGACCGTGGTCTTTACTCTCTACAATTATTTCACGCTGCACCCACTTTCCATTAAGGCCGCTTGCCAGGGAAGAGATGGAAGCGCTATTGGCAAACTATGGTTCTCTTACCGTGGAGGAGAAGGAGCTGGTATTGGTTCTGGCAGGCGGGAACCCGGGAAAGGCTCTCGAGGCCTCTTCTCCGGGAAAATGGAATGATAAATATCAGGAGATTGTAACACTGGTGAAAGCCATTGAAGAAGATCCTGTAGAGATTATATTTAGTAAGGCCGAAGAGCTTTCTCGCAGGGATGATCTGGAAGAGATCCTGGAGTTGCTCCTGCTGTTTTATAGGGATCGGCTTGTGCTGCAAGCTGGTGGGAATAAAAAAAATGTAATTATGAAAAATGCGGGGCTTGTAAGTGCCCGGGAAAGTTCACCCAGGGAAAAAGGATTGCACCGGAAACCTTCATCCTTATTTTCCCAGGAGAAGATCTGCAGAGCTATACTGGAGCTACAGTGGCAACTGCAGAGCAATGTTAATAAGCGTTTGGCTCTGGAGGTATTGTTTTTGAAGATGAGAGGAGTTGCATAACTTTGCCAAAAGTAGTGGGCGTACGTTTTAGGAAAGCTGGAAAAATATATTATTTCGATCCCGGCCACCTGGAACTCAAGGCGGGACAGGAAGTTGTAGTAGAGACAAGCCGGGGGCTGGAGCTTGGAGATGTGGTACAGGAAAGTAAAAAGGTCAATGATGATGAGGTTATTCCTCCTCTGCGCTTGGTACGTAGAGTTGCCACGGAATCTGATAAAAACCAGATATCTGAAAACAAGTGCAAGGAGGAAGAAGCTTATAAAGTGTGCCGGGAAAAAATCGAAAAGCACGGCTTGGTCATGAAACTGGTAGACGTGGAGTATACTTTTGACCACAACAAGATAATTTTTTATTTTACTGCAGAAAATCGCGTGGACTTTCGGGAACTGGTAAGAGACCTGGCAGCAGTTTTCCGTACCCGTATCGAACTCAGGCAGATTGGTGTACGGGACGAAGCCAAAATAGTAGGGGGAATGGGCCCATGTGGAAGGGGATTATGCTGCTCTACTTTTCTAGGCAGTTTTGGCCCTGTTTCTATCCGTATGGCCAAGGAGCAGAACCTTTCTCTTAACCCTACCAAGATCTCGGGTATTTGTGGTCGCCTCATGTGCTGCCTGCGTTATGAAGCTGACCATTACGAACATGCGCGGGGAGAATTTCCCGACACTGGTGATCAAGTGATAACTCCTAAAGGTGACGGAAAAGTTATCAGCACCAATATTGCCAAAAAAACAGTTCTGGTAGAATTAGAGGAGCTTTCGGTACAGCAGGAATATCCTGTAGAAGAAGTTGAGAAGAAAAGTTCTAACAGAAAAAAGGAAAAAGGATAGCGTCTTTAATAATGGAAAAGGAAAAGCAGAAAGAATTCGAAAAAGGAACCCTGTATATCTGTGCTACCCCTATCGGCAACCTCAAAGATATAACCTTACGAGCCTTGGAATGCCTGCAAACTGTGGACCTGATTGCAGTGGAAAAGGTAGAACGTTCGCGCAAGCTGCTCTCTAGTTATGGAATAAGCGCCCCCCTCCTTTCTTACCGGGAAGCTAACCGCAAGAAAAGCAGCACACTAATCCTGAATAAGTTGAAAGAAGGGGCACGGGTTGCCTTAATTACCGATGCAGGTATGCCGGTTATTGCTGACCCCGGCCATTACCTTCTAGAACTGCTGGTAGAAGAAGGTGTTCCTTATACTGTCCTCCCCGGTCCTTCAGCTGCTTTAACTGCTCTGGTACTTTCAGCGTATCCCTGTAAAAGATTCGTATTTATGGGTTTTTTGGAACGCAAAAAATCAGGACGCCGCAAAGAACTGGAAGCGCTTCTGGAGGAAGAAAAAGCGGTCATTATGTACGAATCCCCTCACCGGTTGTTGAAGACTCTGCAGGAGATGCAAGAAATTTTTGGTTCAAGGGAAGTCGCAGTGTGTAGAGAATTGACAAAAATGTTTGAGGAAATAAAAAGAGGGGCACCTGTTGAACTTATAAATCATTACAGGGAAAACCCCCCCCGGGGAGAGGTTACTATGGTGCTGGCACCTCTTGCCAAAGAGCTGTCCTTTCCCAAAAGATTAACAGAATCTCATAAAGCAGTATTGGAAGAAAGTATCCGGGATATGCTTATGAAGGAAATAGAGAATGGTAGTGCCCCGGGGGCCGTTGTAAAAAAGACAGCAAGTTTTTTTTCTCTGCCCAGAAACGAAGTGTACGCGATTTTTCTCCGTTTGAAAAAGCAGGGGTTGCTTTAATATTTTAATCAGATATCTTGCTAACGCATTCCTCACATATTATCCTGCCGCTAAAATGCTTGACCTTATCAGCACTTCCACAAAAAATACAGGCCGGTTCATATTTTTTAAGGATTATCTTTTCGCCGTCCACATAAATTTCTAAAGCATCCTTAACGTTGATCCCTAAAGTCTTGCGCAGTTCGATGGGGATAACAACCCTGCCCAGTTCATCAACTTTACGGACAATACCGGTTGATTTCAATTTTTTCACCTCTTTTTACATTATTCGCCAAATTACAAACAGTATACCAGTAATTCCCATAAAAAGCAATACAAAAGCACAAAATTGAACAAAAATGGATTAATTTTTCTTTTTCCCAGTAAATGGAGCTCTTTTTTTTGCAGGACTTACAGCAGCTTTGGTCTATGGAGGCCCTATATAGCTTAATTTAAGTGTTTTGCGAGATTTGCTCCCCCTTTTTTTTTATGGTATAATTTAGCGTATTCTTGCTCCCTGTTTTTGATTAAAAGGAGGATTGCCAGGAAACCATGCCCGAAAAGACGTTTTATATTACTACACCTATTTATTATCCCAGCGACAGGCTTCATGTTGGTCATTCTTATACCACCGTAGCTGCCGATGCCATGGCACGCTTCAAGAGGTTGACCGGCTATGATGTGTGGTTTTTGACGGGGACCGATGAACACGGCCAAAAGATACAGCGCAGTGCTGATGCTGCCGGTAAAGACCCGCAGCTGTTTGTGGACGAAATAGTGGATTGGATCAAACAACTCTGGGCTGCCCTGGATATTTCATACAACGATTTTATCCGTACAACAGAGCCGCGACATAGGAAAGCAGTGCAAAATATTTTTAGCCGGCTTTATGAACAGGGAGATATTTATAAAGGGCGTTACGAGGGTTTATACTGTACTCCTTGCGAATCTTTTTGGACTGCCCGCCAGGTAGAAGATGGTAATTGCCCGGACTGCGGAAGGCCTGTAGAAATGGTCTCAGAGGAGGGGTACTTTTTCCGCATGTCCAGGTACGCTCCCCGTTTACTGAAACATATCCAGGAAAATCCGCAGTTTATACAGCCGCCTTCACGTAAAAATGAAATGATCAATAATTTTTTGGAACCGGGGCTGGAAGATCTTTGTGTTTCTCGTTCCACCTTTGACTGGGGGATTCCCATTCCCTTTGCTCCAGGCAACGTAGTCTATGTTTGGCTGGATGCCCTGAGCAATTATATCACTGCACTGGGCTACACCTCCGCAGATGAGACCCTTATGCATAAATACTGGCCTGCTGATGTGCACCTTATGGCCAAGGAAATTGTGCGTTTCCACACCATTTATTGGCCGATTTTCCTGATGGCCCTCGGGCTCCCTTTGCCGAAGCAGGTTTTTGGGCACGGCTGGTTGATCTTGCAGGAGGGAAAAATGTCCAAGTCGCAAGGCAATGTTGTGGATCCCATGGTCCTGATGGAACGTTATGGTTCTGACAGTTTGCGCTACTTCTTGTTGAGAGAAATCCCCTTTGGAGCAGATGGAGTATTCAGCAATGAATCCATGCTGCAGCGTATCAATACCGATCTGGCCAACGACCTGGGAAATCTGCAGAGCAGGACCGTTACCATGGTGGAGCGCTACTTTGAAGGCCAGCTTCCTCAGCCGGATTCTAAAGAAGAGGAGATGGACAGGGAACTTAAAGAGCTTGCCCTTGCTACCTCGGCCAGGATCGAAGAGTTTATGGATAAGCTGCAGTTTAGCGGTGCCCTGGAAGAACTCTGGATGCTGGTCAGACGCTCCAATAAATATATAGATGAAAACACCCCCTGGGCCTTGGCCAAGGACAAGGGTAAAAGAGATCGTCTGGGTACCGTGCTCTACAATCTTTGTGAATCGCTCCGTTTTATAGGGGTACTTCTTTTACCCTATATGCCCCACACTCCCCAGCGTATATGGAGGCAGCTAGGAATGGAGCACCTGCCTCAGCTGCAGAGCTGGGAAAGCTTAAATAGATGGGGCATGCTTGAACCGGGAACCAGGATTGAGCGCACAGAAGATCTGTTTCCACGTTTGGACATTGACAAAGAGCTAAAGGTGCTGTTTGGAGATACTCGGAAAGAGGAAGAGTCCCAGAAAGAAAAAAAGGATTCTTCAGCAGAAAAACCAGGAATTATCGATATTGAGGATTTTGCCAGCCTGGATATTCGCGTGGGTGAAATTCTTGACGCCGAACCTGTTCCGAAGGCTGATAAGCTGCTAAAAATGACAGTGGACCTCGGGAAGGAGCAGCGGCAGATTATTGCTGGAATAGCTCAATTTTATAAACCGCAGGAGCTGGTAGGCAAGAAAGCCTTATTCGTGGCGAATTTAAAGCCGGCCAAGATAAGGGGATTGTTATCAGAGGGGATGGTCATGGCAGCTACCGATAGTGAGGGCAGGGTGGCTTTGACAGGGGTAGATAAAGATTTTCCCCCGGGGAGTAAAATATCATGAGCGGAATAAAGTCATTTCCCTATCTGGTTGACAGCCATGCACACCTGGATTTTAAAGATTTTAACAAAGACAGGGAAGAAGTTCTTGTCAGGGCTGAAAAAGCAGGCGTTAAGGTCATTATCAATGCTGCTTATGACCTTGAATCTTCCCACAAGGCCGTCCAACTTGCGGAACAGCATTCTTTTATTTACGCCTCGGCCGGTATACATCCCCATGATGCTGGAAAGGCAGCGGCTGATTATTCCCATCGGCTGGAAGAATTATCTATTCATCCCAAAGTTGTGGCTCTGGGGGAGATGGGCCTTGATTACTACAGGGATCGTTCTCCCCGTCAGGTGCAGCAGGAAGTTTTCCGAAAACAGCTGCGGGTAGCTATTAAAGTTAACTTGCCCGTCATTATTCATGATCGCGACGCCCATGAGGACGTCTTATATATACTGGAAGAAGAAGGGCTCCCTGCTGCGGGAGGAGTTATGCATTGCTTCTCCGGTGACTATGACCTGGCGCAGAGAGTTATGGAGATGGGTCTTGATATCTCCGTAGCCGGTCCCGTAACTTATTCAAAAAGCGCCAAACTGGCAAGTGTTGTTTCTTCCGTGCCCCTGGACCGGTTGCTGTTGGAAACCGATGCTCCCTTCCTTTCTCCTGTTCCCTTAAGGGGCAAGAGAAATGAACCTTCTTATGTTGCCTATGTTGCCGAACGGGTTGCTGCGCTGCGTGGAACTACCGGTGAAAAAGTAGGGCGTAGCTGCCTGGAGAATGCCAGGCGCCTTTTTGGACTGGAGCTTTAACAACCCTAATGTAAATGCAGGAGCAGGCGTACGGACTATTTTTGCTCATAGCCGCTTGCTCCTGTTTTTAATTGACAATTTTTTTCTAATATGATAGAGTATTTTGCGAAGGTTCCCAACCTCACAGTTTAAATTTTAGGAGGTATGTTTTATGTTGGGTAGGGTGAAGTGGTTTAGCAAGGAAAAAGGTTACGGGTTTATTGAGCGAGATGATGGTGATGATGTTTTTGTACATTACTCTGCCATCAATGAGGAAGGCTTTAAAACCCTGGCCGAAGGTCAAGAGGTAGAGTTCGAAATCGTGGAAGGTAGCAGGGGGCCACAGGCTTCCAATGTTACCAAGGTTTAATCTGTGAGGTGGGGATAGCGCTATAATATAGTCATTAAACTATAATATCAGGAAATATCTTAACCTCGAGATTAACGAAGAGAGGCGTTATGCCTCTCTTCTCGTTTTAAGCGGTTTACAGTTATTTCGGAGAAAAGGGCAGGATTTTTTATTTATTTAGGGAATAATAATTGTTACCCTATTATGGGACAAGAAAAAGCAACGTACTGAAGGGAGTGGCTCTTCTAATGAAGATCAATGTTCGCGGCAAAAATATGGAGGTTTCCCCTGCGCTGCAGGAATATCTGGAAAAGCGTATGGGAAAGCTGGAAAAATATTTTGATTCTCAGATCGAGGTTCAGGTAACGATGAGCATTGTCAAAGGCGATCATATCGTGGAAGCAACAATTTCTATCGATGGGTTACTTTTGCGAGGTGAGGAAACAAGCCAGGACATATATGCTTCTATAGATATGGTAGTGGATAAATTGGAACGGCAGATGCATAAATATAAAACAAAAATTAACCGTAAATTAAAATATAGTGGCATCAAAGATCTTAACGAGCAAATGGTGGAGACCAAGCCGCAAGAAGACGCCGAACCGGTAGTGGTTAGAACCAAACGCTTTGCCATGAAGCCGATGTCTGTGGAAGAAGCCATCTTGCAGATGAATCTGCTGGGGCATAGTTTTTTTGTTTTTGCCAACGCTGATACCGAAGAGATAAATGTGCTTTATGCACGTAAGGATGGGAATTACGGCTTAATTGAACCGGGGGAATGGTAAGCAAAAAGAGGTGGCGGGAAGAATCCCCTATCATGTTATGTATAATCAGGTTGGGAAAAAGGCGGGCAGCAGATGTATAAACCTGTAAATGCGGTAATTTTTGAAGGGGGCAATCCGGAAGGCAGAACAGAAAAGATGTTAGCCGAGGTGCGCCATGCCGTCCTGTTGGATAACATTAATAAACTAAAAAATGTGCCGCAGATAGGCGCCACCTATCTGCTCACAAATTTTAAAGATTTGGCAGCAGAAGCTTCTTGCATGGGTGTTACGGTATGGGAGAATCAGCGCAGCAGGGATAATTTTCATTTCGGGAAGGTTCTTCAGGAGCTCATCAACAGCGAAGGGCTGGAAAATATCCTCTATGTAGGTGGTGCCAGTATCCCTTTTGTCACTATCGCAGAATTGGAGGTTATTTGTGAGCAACTGCAGAAAGCAGATAAGATAGTTTTTTCCAACAATGCCCAATCAGCAGATATCATAGCCTTTACCCCTGCCTCCCTTATTAACAGTATTGACCCGCCTGCCATGGACAACATACTGGCTATTGAACTGCGTGACAGCGCAGGCGTGGAGATGGAGCTTTTCAAAAATACCTTGGGGCTGCTTTTCGATCTGGATACGCCGGCTGATTTGTTGGTGCTGGCCGGAAGTCCTTTTACCGGCCCCATTGCCTCACAGAGGGTAAAAGAGTTAAAGCTTGATCTTTCGCGGTTGGAAGGAGTAAAAGAGGTCCTCAGGGGAGATTACGAGGAAATTGTTTTGCTGGGCAGGGTAGGAGCTCCTGTTATTGCCCATATAAACGAGAATATTAAGGCTCGCCTGCGCATTTTTTCCGAGGAGAGGGGCATGAAGGCCCTGGGGAGGGTAGAGCGGGGGGAGGTCACCTCACTAATGGGTAATTTTTTGGAGGAGGTCGGAGCCAGCAAATTTATAGATTACCTGGAAGGGATTGCCCGCTGTGCTTTTCTTGACACCAGGGTTCTTATGGAACATTTCAAAATGCATCTTACCGCCGAGGAGCGTTATCTATCTGACCTGGGAATATGGGAAGAGCTGAGCAATCCCCTGATGAAGGAGTTTACCCGGGCTGCAGTGCAGTCCAAGATTCCCATTCTCTGCGGTGGACATTCCCTGGTATTGGGGGGCCTTTGGGCCTTGGTGGAAGAAATAGGACCTACATATTAGGAAGTCCCGGCTCGTTTCTGCCTGGCTGGGTGAATATAGAATTTGGCATCTTTTGGCATCTGTTTGGGAACTGTTTACGGAAGTAGAAGTCCAGCTTTCGGTTTTTGCTTCGCAGTTTAGTGAAGGGGAGTGGGTTGGTGAAAATCTATGAGCTTTCTAAGCTGACCGCGGACGAATTGCAGGCTTTAATGCGC
>SLJK01000162.1 GCA_007135125.1 Syntrophomonadaceae bacterium
AAGGTTGATACAGTCCGGTGCAATGCTTGCTGGGCTTGAATTACGGAGTGCCCTTTTCGGGCTATCTTCCGCAGAGGGCGATTTTTTCTTGATCCCTGCCGAAAAGACTTAACTCTACGGTTTCGGTGAGAACATCGGCATAAGTAAACGAAAGTCTCTGGTTATAATTTTCTTCATCCACACGAACCACAAAGATGGAAGGGTAAGTGCTTTCCAGCACCCCTACCTTTTCGTAAGTCTTGCGCCGTCCCCGGTTTGCCCGCAATTTGATCTTTTCTCCTACATAGGATTCCAATTCTTTACGGATCATACCCAGGGAATTCGTTACCGCCATTTTTACATCACCTCAAGGTAATTGTAACACATTGCCGAAAATATGTCAATAAAAAGATGAATTGTATCACTTCCTCCTTGCCTTGTCAAGGACTCTACGCAATTTATTTTGCAAAACTTTCCCGGCACTTTGATTTATAACAATTGCGACCCCCATATCGTATTAATTATTTTGTATATTTATCGGCTACCTTGGTTGCCCCGTAGGAATCAGGCTTGATCCTGGCATCAAATCCGCTGCCGATAACCATCCCCACAACTTCCCTGATCATTTCCTTGGTATCGCCTTTTTCGCCTACATCCATATGTATTTCCACATTGAGATAAGCATGCCCGTTTTCAGCCAGCAGGGCTGTAAATTTGCCTGCTACATCCAAGCTCATGGAGGTTTCATAGAAAATACGCTGCCTGAGACTTTCCAGGTGCTTCTGTTTTTCGCGATGGAAAAAATAACGTCCTCCTTTTCCGACGCGGTGGATGATTATGGCCGTGACAAAAGTAACATCGTCATCCAAACGGGTTTGGGAGTCCGTGCCGATGATGAGCTTGTACTGTTCCTTCGGCTTTTCCATAACGTAAGAAATAACTTCGGAAAAGGTTTCTTCAAATGTCATTCTTCCCTGTGTTGGGCTGTGGAAATGCATAATCAAGTCCTTCTTTCTGACTTATCCTCCCCTTTTGTTTTTCTTGGAAACAGCAGGCAAACGACAAAAAGCGTCAAATTCCCCTATTATTATAGCTTATCTGCGCTAAATATGCAAACTGTTCCAGGGAGAGCGTTTCGCCTCGACAGGAGGGAGAAAGCCCCGCTTTTTTAATCAGTTCCGCCCACTGCTCTTTATGCAAATTATGCAGGCCATCCAGAGCATTGGGTAGGGTTTTTCTTCTTTTTTGAAAAGCCCTTTTGACGATGGCCCAGAACAAATCTTCGTTCCCTACCTCGCTGGGAGGTCGGTCCAGCACTTCCAGGGAAACTACAGCAGAAGCTACTTCGGGAGGAGGATAAAAAACCGACGGCGGAACCTTAAAAAGAAGCCGCGGCCTGCTGTAGTAACGGCAGAGCAGGGACAGGGCTCCGTATTCCTTACTTCCCGGGGCAGCCTTGATGCGGCGGGCCACCTCCAGCTGCACCATCAGAACCAGCAACTGCAACTGCAGATCGCCCTGCAGCAGCTGAAAGAGAAGGGGAGTGGTAAGGTAGTAAGGCAGATTGCCCACCACTTTAATTTTTCTCATAAAGGGCTCCTCACCCCACAGATCAGCGCAGGTTTCCCGCAACTCCAAGCGGCGCACATCTCCCTCTACAACCTGCAGTCGGTCAAAACCTCGCTCCTCTGCTTCCTCCCGCAAAAAGGACGCCAGCCCCTTATCTTTTTCCAGGGCTATAACGTGGCAACCACTTTCAGCCAGGGCCAGGGAGAGTGCACCAGGCCCGGCTCCGATATCCAGGATAAAATCTCCCGGGGTAGGCGTTGCAGCACTTATTATTTTATGTAGGATATTTTCGTCCACCAGGAAATTCTGACCCAGGGAACGGCGGGGAGACAGCCCTTTTTCTTGTAATTTGCGGCGCAGAAAAGCCGGCGAGGTGATTTTTGGGGATTCATTTCCGGCCATTCCTTCTCGCTTCGGGTACCCTTCTTCCATAACCGGGGCTTGCCCCTTTCTGTTAAATAATGTATGGTAGTAAAAAGCAGTTTCAACACTTGTAATACCTATAATAAGGTAGAACCATGGCTAGGAGTATACCTCATGATACCTCTTAAAGACAACCTTAGGCCGCGCAGCTATCCTTTTGTTAACGTATCCCTCATACTGTTAAATATACTGCTTTTTGTGTACCAGTTGGGGTTGGGACGGGATGAGATGGAAGCTTTCCTGATGCTCTATGGAGTCATTCCCCAGCGCTTTTTAGCCTTTACCGGACACCCCTTTTCCGCCGAACTGTGGAAACCTCTTATAACCTCCATATTTCTCCACGGGGGATGGCTGCATCTCCTGGGAAATATGCTCTACCTGTGGGTCTTTGGAGCGAACGTAGAGGACCGCTGGGGACACGGTAAATACCTGTTATTCTATCTCCTCTGCGGTGCCATTGGCGGGCTTTTCCATATCTTTGCCAACCCCCACTCCCCGGTTCCCACCATCGGTGCCAGCGGTGCCGTGGCTGGTATCCTGGGGGCCTATTTTATCTTTTTCCCCCTGGCCCGGGTCCTGACTCTTGTTCCTATCGGCTTTTTCCTGGCCACTTTTAATATTCCGGCCATGCTCTTCCTGTTCCTATGGTTTCTGCTGCAGTTTGTTAACGCCACCATGCTGGCCGGAGCAGAAATGGTAGCCTGGTGGGCTCATATAGGCGGTTTTATCTTCGGTGCTGCCTCCGCCATCCTGCTGCTGCTATGGAGAAAAATACTGGACTGGTAAGGCAGAAACGCGGCACCCTTGATAAACAAAAACCGTCCGGGGAACAGCATAACGGCTTTGCTTTGCTTGTTCCCTTTTTCAGCGGGCCAGGACCGCCAGCCCTACCCAACTGGCGCCTGCTTCTTTCAACAGCCGGGCGGCCGCATGAGAGGTGGCTCCCGAGGTAAGGACATCGTCTACCAGCAGCAGTTTGCTCCCCGGTGGCGGGGCATGAATGCAGTGGAAAACATCTTCTACGTTCCTCTTTCTCTGCACGCGGCTTAAGCCTGTTTGGCTGGCTGTTTGCCTGTTTTTCTCCAGCACGTTTAGCAGGGGCAGCTGCAGTTTGTCTGCCAGAACCTCGGCCAAGAGAAAGGACTGGTTGTAGCCCCTCTGGGCAAGGCGTTCCCGGGCCAGCGGCACGGGAACAACCGCTTCCAGGGAGGCAGCCCAGGGCAAGGCCTTCAGCCTGAGATAGAGCAGCTCCCCCAGGGCAGGGGCAAGGCCCTTCTGGCCGCTATATTTGTAACGGTGCACCGCATCACGCATACCTTCCCGGTAATGCCCCAAAATGCAGCATAAATCAAATGCGAAAGGAACCCTGCTGCAAAAGGAACAGTGCCCTGCCTCAATTGCAGGAGTATGCCCGCAGCGGGGGCACCTTTCGTCCTCCAGCCAGGGAACTATTGCGAGACAATCCCGGCAGAGAAGGCCTTCCAGCTCGACAGGAGCAGCCCAGGCGAGCCCTGCCGTTTCCCCACCGGCCA
>SLJK01000076.1 GCA_007135125.1 Syntrophomonadaceae bacterium
AAACCATCGTCGGAGTTGGTCAGTACGGGATTGACGAGTCCAGTCACACGGCAGAGGTGGCGCTGGTAGTGGGGGATGAATACCAGAATATGGGTATCGGGACGGAGTTGCTTTCCTACCTTATTTACTTAGCCAAGAAACAAGGAATGCTGGGTTTTACCGGCACAGTACTCCCTGAGAACAAGGCGATCATACGTTTAATGGAAAAGTTAGGTTTTGAGATCGAAAAACGATTTTCTGACGGGGTGTATATTTTAAAAATGAATTTTAAAGAAAAATAAAATATTCTTGTTAGATATAAGGACGTAATTTTGTTTACAATAATATGGCAGCTGAAGGTTGCGATAAATTTAAAAAAGGAGGGGTAAACATGCTTCAACTTACTAATAAGTGGTTTGTCTACGGTTTAATTTTGTCTTTCTTGCTTGTTATGGCCTGGGGAGGCTTAGGATGCGCTGAAAGGCCGGCAGAACCTGTTGAAGTTCCTGAAGAAGAAATAGAAGAAGAAATAGAGGAGGAGGTTACGGAAGAAGAGGAACCTCCTGTGAGTCAAACAGTACAACTTTATTTTGCCAATGTAGATGCTGATAGACTTATCCAAGAGGATAGGGAGTTGGAGGTAGATGGGGACGAGGAGAAGCTTGGGTTTGCCATGCTGGAAGAACTGATAAAAGGTCCCCAGGACCCGGAACTTGTACGGACAATCCCGGAAGAAGTGCAGGTTTTAGAGGTGAATATAGAAAACGGTGTGGCGTATGCCGATTTTTCCGAAGAAATAATAACCCGCCATTGGGGAGGGTCTACAGGTGAACTATTAACGGTTTATTCCATTGTAAACACCCTGGCCGAACTGTCCCGGGTTGACATGGTTAAATTCCTGGTAGAAGGAGAAGAGCTGACGACACTGAAAGGACATCTGGATCTTACCGATCCAGTGGAGCCGGACTGGGGTTTTGTAGAATAGCGGCAGCCTTATCGCGGCAGCATTGCTGCCATCTCCCAGATTATCAAACCGGGTAAAAGAGCATAATCTTCAGTGGGCAGGTAGTGTTCTGCCGAGGCATCATAAAGGATAGTTGCCGAAGGAGAAAATTCTTCATCTCCTTCCCAAAGAACAAAGGCAACAGGAACACGTGGGAAAGGTCTCATAATTACACTTGTATCACCCAAAGAAGCAGGCCGACCTTCCAGGCTGGCTGCAATTTGTTGTAATTGTTCCGTTTTTTGGCCAAAGTACTTAAGCAGCGGTTTAATGGCACGGTTCTGGTAAGGTTCGGCGTATATCAGACCTCCCGGAAGCTCTTTAAAGGTAATCCACCTGTTTTGCAGGGGAGTTCCATCGGCATGAACCAGGTAATGAAGAAACATGATTTGCAGGTGTATAGAGATTTCTTTTTCTTTTCCTAAAGCCTGCACTTCACCCGTGCTGTGGTTTACCAGGTATTTCCTGTTAAGGTAGGGAAGTAGGTAGCTGTCCATTTCCCTGTTATAAGTGGTGCCGCTGTTTAGGCAAACCAAACGAGGATCAGCCTGGGAAAGAGACAAGGTTGCTTTTTTCAGTGCTACACCCAGGTTGAATTTTTCTCTTTGCTCTTCTTCTTTCTTGGACACGGTTTATCTCCCTTTCTCAAAGATTTTATATTTGAACCATGCTTTATCCTTTGACCATTTGGGTGTTATTTCTTATTATATCCAGAACTTCCTGCGGTGTATTCCCGGGATAAAGATCGATCATCTTCCGGTGTTTAAAATGAGCATAAAGACATTCTTGAAACATTTGCAGGCGGTATAAAAAACCTTTGTAGAAACCCAGTTTTTCTTCTTTCGTGACATGGGTGATACCTTCCAACTCGGGATAATGGACAGTCCTTTGAGCTAGCTGGGCAAACCTTGTTAACAAAACCTCTACCCCGAAACGGGACCACTTGAGCTCGGGAAGTATTTCAACAAAATCTCTTCGCAACCCCCGCTGTCCGTTTAGGACGGAGAAATATTTCTGGGCTAAATTGACACTGTTTTTGTTACCGGCCTTAAAGACTCCTATGGTCATGGACGGAGGAGTGTCTGCTTTCAAGGGGGAGAGAAGTGCTTCAATGTGCTCATGGTTAAGATAGAGCAGATCGGCATCCAGAAAAATATAATAAGCTGCATAGGGTGCTTCTTCAAGACCCAGCTGCAGTGCCGCACCCTTCCCCATGTTTTGCGATAGGCGAATAAGCTTAACCGGAAGCGAAGCTGCTTCTTGCGCAGTTTCATCAATTGAGCCATCATCGATAACGATGGTTTCATCAATAAGCGAACAGGAGAGCACTGTCTCCAGTACCGTAGAAATACGAGTTGCTTCGTTATAGGCGGGTATTATGGCTACTGTTTCGGGAAAACTCAAAGGGCATCCTCTTTCCACTATTTATTTTGCTTATCACTTTTTCGACAAGTTCAGGGCGATTTCCTTTTACGGTCAAAAATAAAAGGGATGGACTTTTTAAACCATCCCTTTTCAGGAAGGGAAACCGCTCCTTCCCGGAGCTTTATTAACTTGAGGTCATAATGTTCTTGGCCTTTATTCATCTTTTATGGCTATCTCTTTGGGCTTTGCTTCTTCTGCCTTGGGCAGCTTAAGCTTCAGTATTCCTTCCTTATAGGTGGCTTCGGCCTCAGCAGAGCTGACCGGGGTGGGTAGGGTGAATCCACGGCTGAATCTTCCCCGTGCCCTTTCCTTAACGTAGTAATTTTTCTCCTGCACATCCTGTTCTTCTAACAATTCACCACTTATCATTACCTTGTTTTCCGCGATATTGATCTTGATGTCATCCTTTTTCATGCCGGGCAGCTCTGCGGTAACTACGAATGCGTCTTCCGTTTCCTCCAAGTCTACCGCCGGCTGCCAGCCCAACCTGGCACCATAATCGTCATCAAACATACGGAAAGTATCACTCAAGAAACGATCCATCTCATCCCTTAATCCCAGCAAGTTATTTACAGGACGCCTTCTTATAATGTTTGCCATTCTAAACACCTCCACTCAATTATTTTTTATCATGGCTAAACTTCTCTATATCGTTTACTAATAATTCGGGAGCGATTTCCCTGGCCCTCTTTTTGATTTCGTTTGCTTCTTTGTGGGCTTTTTCTTCGTGCTTATAAGCTTTTTGCTGATTGAGGAGCAGTCCCAGAATTATCTTTATACCAGGAAGGTTCACCTCCTTTTCTCTATGCAGGTAGCAGATGAGTTCCAGCTTTTTCATATCTTTCTCCGAATACAGCCGCGTCTTTCCTTCTGTCCTGAAGGGGTTAATTAAATCCATTTCCTCGTATGTCCTTAGTATCCTGGGAGTTACTCTTAACAGTTTGGCGGCTATACTTATGCTGTATACAGGCTCCTTGTTTCTATCCATCATCGCTATCCCGCCTTCCCGTGTAAAATTATAAAATATAACAATATATATGTCAATAACATTACAAAAAAAAATATAAAATTTATTTTATAATGA
>SLJK01000149.1 GCA_007135125.1 Syntrophomonadaceae bacterium
TAACTCCTCCTTTTTCTTTGATGCTCCTGAAACCCTTAAATACACGATTCCACCACGTTATTTTGTTTTTCTTGGAAACCACCTCCAATACACAGTTATTATAAAGCCTTAACACATAATACATGCAAGAATAATGCCATTATTATGAACATAAAGAAATAAAGCAATCTTCCCTATTCATAAAGATGGTGCCTAAAAGTCTTTCTTAACACAATGCTCCATATTAGAACACCTGCTGACAGAAGACTCCCGAAACTAGATAGGTTAGACTTCCTCAGCCAGCGTACCAATATGGAGCATTGCGCCAAAGTGGAACATCTTTTTTAAGCTGCCTTAAAGACTAATAATATTTATAATGTGGATTTTATTAATTTTCACCTTATGCCTTAAGAAGTATATTTCTGTTTTATTTCTTCCCAATTTAAGCCCTTTTTAGCATCTGCTGCCATAGGAGCTGCCAGGGAGGCATCTTTCCCATAAACACCAAGCTTAAAATTGATCATGTTTACTTGAACACCGCCACCTCCACCACAGGCAAAGGGGATTTCGATCCCTTCTTTGCAAAGCTCTTTAGAAATGCGATTAAAAGCTTCCACGTTCAGGGTAAGGCCTGCAGTACCTGTCAACATCAATGGTTTATACTTTTTTACTGCATCCACGACAACTTTAACCGGTACATCATTGCCCAGATCGATTACTTCGTATCCCTGGGCCCTGAGCAAAGCATTTACAATTTTTTGACCCAGGTCATGCAGATCTCCTTCAGCTGTATGCGTTATCACCAGGCCTTTCTTTTCAATAGCTCTGCCCATCTTTTCCTCACAAATCTTTATACCTTCTTGCATGGCATCTGAAGCATTCAATGTCTGAGGGAGGTAGTAAATGTTTTCTTCCCATAGTTTACTGACATACTCCATGGCAGGGATCAAAGCTTTATAGATAATATCCAAGGGATCTTTCTGCTCTAGATGTTGTTTTACGAGAGAAGCAGTATGTATTGAATCTCCTTTTATGACACTATCAATTATTTCTTGCAGATCTTGGTCTTGGGAGAGCAGTTGTGATGGTTGTCCCTTTACACTGACCAGAAGATCGTAGCGGACGAATATGTTATTAAAATCAATATTCACCCTGTTTGCCCACCTTTGAGAAAAAATGATTCCTTCCCAAAATTCTGCTTTACATTGTTCTATATGTTATATTTACGCATCTTTCTGTATAATGTATTTCGGCCAATCCCCAGCATCCTGGCACACTGGGAAATATTTCCACGACACATTTCCAGGGCAACGCGTATATGTCTTGACTCCTGGGAGTCAAGAGCCATCTCTTCCAACGATCTTTTGGAGTGAGTAAGGCGCAACATTTTTTCAGGCAAATGCTCTTCTTCGATAACCTCGGTGCCATTGGAGTTAAAGACAGACTGCTCGATAATATTCTGCAGCTCCCTTACATTGCCCGGCCAAGTGTATTCTAACAACCTCTTTTTTGTTTTTTCAGAAAATGTCGGCACAAAGTCCAATTCCAATTGCGAACAAGTTTTTTTTAGAAATAATTGGGCCAGAAGCAAAGCATCTGTCCCCCTGGCACGTAATGGGGGAACCTGCAGGGTAATAACGTTGATACGATAAAACAAGTCCAGCCTGAAAGTCTTTTCTTCTACCATAGATAACAAATTTCGATTTGTAGCAGCAATAACCCTGGCATCCACCGGAACTGGCACCTGTCCTCCAAGGCGGGTAATATTATGACCCTGCAGCACCCGCAGCAATTTCGCCTGCATTTCCAGGGGCATATCCCCGATTTCGTCGAAAAAAATAGTTCCTCCTTGAGCCAATTCAAATTTTCCGGGACGTCCTTCCTTCTTAGCACCTGTAAAAGCCCCTGCTTCATAGCCGAACATTTCGCTTTCCACCAGTTCACGAGGAATTCCTGCACAGTTAATAGCAACAAATGGTCCCTTAAAGCGACTGCTGGCATTATGAATAGCCTGGGCAAAAAGCTCTTTTCCGGTTCCACTTTCACCCAATATCAACACCGTGCTCTGGGACCTGGCAGCTCTCTGAGCAGTGGAAACGGCCCATTTTATGGAGGTATGTGAACCGTAAATATCTTTAAAAGAAAAAGATGCTTGGGCTCCTAAGGCCTTATTGGCCAGATGGCGAATAGTTTTGTATTCCCATAAAGTAATAATCATTCCAAGCTTATTGCCCATTTCATCATTAATTATACGGGTAGTAGAGGAAAAGCGGCAAACCGTTCCGTTAACTTGTAGGTTTATTTCTTTTCCATAAAAGTCTTTCTCTTCTTGCAAGGCCTGCAAGAAAATGCAGTCACTACCCCATAAATCTTCAATGCTTACCCCGAGCCATTCCTCATGATTAATACCCAATAATTTGCAAACTACACTGTTTAAGGTGGTCATTCTTCCTGCAGCATCGACAGAGATAAGACCGGAAGACATTTCTTCGATAATCGTGCTCGCCTCTTTATATGCCTTTTTCAGGGATCGATTTGCTTCCATATAGCGCAGTTGGTTTTCTATCGCTTTTGTTGAAGCAACTACCATACCCCGTGTATGGGGGTGAAAGTCTTCGAAAGACCCTATCATTGCCAGCACTCCCAGCATATCTCCATGAGCATTATAAAATGGTGCTGCTGAACCGGCAAGAGAATGAAGATCCTTCATAAAATGTTCTGTCGCAAATACCTCCACCGGTTTACCCTCGCGGATGGCAAGATCAATACAGTTCGTTCCTAATTGTATTTCACACCACTTTACACCCTCCTGGAAAGGGGTACTTTTCATTCTTTGTTTAATAACCGGGTCCCCGAGAACTTTAACAATAGTCCCTTTGGGATCAGCAAGAATAACCATAAAATCCGAGCCCTTGACCAGGCTATAAAGATTATCAAGAAAAGGGCGGCTTGCTTTAATAAGGTCTTTCTGGCCTGTTATTTTCTCATTTTGGAGCCGATACTGCAATGCACCATAAGGGTTCAAACCATATGATATACAACGCTTCCAGGAAGCAGCAATATTATCCTGTACTACATATGACTCAATTGCCCCTAAAACAACAAACCTGTTCCAGGATTCACCTATTCTTTGAGCCTTTTTTTCTAAGGAAATATTATCATGCATAAAGACACCTCTAAAAAAAATGGCTGTGCTATTATAATAGTATGCCGCCAAAAACTGTTGCAGAAAGGAATAACTCATTATTTAGAATAGAGCGAGGATTGAGTATTAAGGGGTTATTCTTTAATATTTACCGTGTTGATACGCTATACAAATACTTTAATTACATTATAACACAATATTTTTAGGAAAAAAGCAAAATTAAAAGAAAATATGAAAAATGGCTATAATAGGAAATATTCAATTTTCAATTTTGCTGGACTTCTGCCAAAACTGAGAGAGATGGAAAACGTTTTCAGGACAAACATGTTCACAACGGTGGCAGGCTGTCCCAAGGCAA
>SLJK01000043.1 GCA_007135125.1 Syntrophomonadaceae bacterium
CTGATCGGACCGGTGCTCCGGCAGGGCCTGGCAAAAGCGCAGCTGGCCAACTATACCGTCCTGGCCATGGGAGCATTACTTTTTGTGGTTTCCCTGGGTGCACTAAAACAAAAAAAGTGAATTACTTCCCCAAATAAGCAGGAAAATAACTGATATCAGGAAGAATCACATCCGCTCCACCCTCTTCAAAAAGACGGCGATAATTAACCCCACCATGCCCGGTTAGCACGCCTGCAAATAAGGCCTCCATTTTTTTGGCTCCCAGCAGGTCGGCAAGGGAATCTCCCACCACCCAGCAGGTTCCAGGTTCAGGAAGCAACCTGGATATTTTGGAAGACAGAACAAGCTCCCTAACTGTATAACTGTCCCCCCAGTAAGCTTTCAGGAAAGGGAAAGGATGAGGCTTGCCCAGGGAAACACCATCCAGTTCATGGCGCATGGTTTTCTCAGCTTTTTCCACCACATCAAAGGTAACGACAGAATTATCGTCAAAGTACTTCCATAAATCCATCTGCTCCAAGGGGGCAAAGAGCTCATTTAGCGGCCTACCGGTGGCAATCCCCAACAACCATCCCTGTTCGCAAAGCTCCTGCAGAGAAGAATGGATTATTTCTACAGGTAGTACCGGTTTTTCCTCATAAATAAGCCCTTTCTTTCCCCTAACAGCGGGTGTTTTTCCATAAACGTCCCTGTATTTATGTTCTCCGAGATACCATTCCTGGAAAACTGTCCGCACTTTATTATAAAGTGGAGAAGAAAGGGCAAAATTATCTTGAAACGCAGCACTACAGCTTTCTGGCAAAAGACCAAATATTTTTTTAGAGAGTTCCTGCGGCCCCCTGGCCTCCTCTGACCATGCCCCAAGAACTGCCGCAAAATCAATACCGGAAAGTTCCCGTAGCTGCAGGTATTCTGAAAGCTGCTTGAGTTCAGGGGTCAAACCCTCTTCGAGGACTGCACGAACCTTGCCCTCCTCTTCAGCACTCTTATTGCACAGCAGCTGCGCCAGGTGAAAGGTGAACACAAAATAGGCCAGGTCCGAGTTGGAATTCACCGCTTTTTCTTTAATTAAGCTGATCACCCGGTCATCCTGAAAAATAGTTTTCCGTATCCGCGCAATTTCCCGGGCCTCAACTTCGGGCTTAAATGGCGGCAGCCCTTCTGCTGGCCTTAAACCAAGGAAATGTTCACCCACAAGCATTTCCCAGACTACCAGGGCTGCCGCATCCCAGTAACAATCTTCACCGGTAATAACCCCATCCATATCAAAGATAATTTTTGGAATTTTTAATTGTTCACCAGTCATTTATATTTTACCCTTCACGCTCTACTTCAATATTTAATGGTCCTGCCACACCGGGCGTGATTCCCTTTCGCCAGTCCTGCAGCTCAAAGGCGTTGGAAAGAGCTTCGCCAAACGCCCTGAAAGTGGCTTCCCAAATATGATGCCCGTTCTCTCCTTTAAGAATATCAAGATGCAGGGTGCAGGCTGCTCCCTGTACAAACCCCTCGAAAAAAGTCTTTAAATCTTCCGAAAGGGTGTTCTCCGTCTCTGGAGGTATTACGACCCCGTCCGCAGGATTTAAATCCAGGTATGCCCTGTTTTCAAAGCTGATAACAGCACGACAAAATGCTTCGTCGATAACCGCAAACGCATACCCATATCCCTTCACACCTTCTTCCAACCTGTTTTCCAGTACTTTCCTGGCGGCCACACCCATGGTGCTGCCAATATCCTCACATACAACATGTGAAAGATAAAAGTCCTCCATTTCCACGTTAACTTCCAGGTTAAACTCGCCCCGCCAAATTACATGTTCCAACATATGGTTTAAAAAAGGCATGGTAGTCTGCAGCATTTTCTTGGGCTCTGCTAAGCGAGCTTCAAACCCCAACTTCACAACAATACTGGATTCTGCTGTTTTTCTTTTGGCTGTTATCTGCATAACCTACCCGGCTATAAGAAAGCGCCACGGCACCTCCTATTCCAGGTCACCTCCCGTTCCTTTATGATCATTAAATCTTTCGCTTACCGCCAGAGCATGAGCGGAGAAACCCTCTGTATCGGCAAAATGCTCTGCTCTATCTTTCACCCTGGCAAACCCTTCTCGTGTAGCGTAACCAAAGGAAGAGCGTTTCAAAAAATCATGGACCGAAACCCCTGAATATGTTTTCGCAAAAGCACCGGTGGGAAGGATGGCATTAGGACCCAAAACAAAATTACAGAGGGTTATGGGGGTATAGGGTCCCAGCAGTATCTCTCCTGCATTTTTAAGACGGGGTAGTAGAGAAAAAGCTTCCTCAGTCAGCACTTCCAGGTGCTCCGGGGCGTATTCATTAACAAAATCTATCGATTCATCCAGGCTGTCTGTAAGAACAATGCCTCCGTAACCGTTGAAAACATTTTCTGCAAAACGGCGTTTTTGTAGAGGCAAACTTTGAAGCAACTCTGCAACCCGGCCGCTAACTTCTTGAGCAAGGCTCCTGGAATGGGTTACTAATAGCGACGCCGAATCCGGACCGTGTTCCGCTTCGATAAGAAGATCCAGGGCTACGATATGAGGATCGGCGTTTTCATCGGCCATAATAATGGCCTCACTGGGCCCGGCAGGCAAACCCACATCAAGAACACCGTAGAGCAACCTTTTGGCAGCATTCACATAAGCATTGCCGGGGCCGGTAATCTTGCGGCAGCGAGGCACAGTCTCTGTGCCAAAAGCCACGGCTGCAACGGCCTGCATACCGCCAATTTTGTATATATCTTTGATACCAACAATATGAGCAGCTGCCATGGTGGTCTCATCTATAACACCTTCCTGCCCCGGGGGTGTACACACCATAATATGCGGAACTCCGGCTAGGACAGCCGGAACCCCCAGCATCAACAATACGGAAGGGAAGCTGCCTTTACCCCTGGGAACATAAAGACAGACATCTGAGATAGGAGTGACTTTTTCTCCGGCTAAAATGCCTTTTTCAATCTCTTTCATCCACATCTCCGCTGGAAGCTGTTCCCGGTGAAATTTTTTAATATTATCAGCAGCATAGTGCAGGGTCTCCCTGGTCTTTTCTTTCAGGTTGGCATAAGCCTTCGCCATCTCCTCAGGAGGAACCTTGATCCTTGACTGCTCCAGGCGTACTCCGTCAAACTTTTCCGTATAGTCCAAAAGGGCCTTATCGCCCTCTCTACGCACCTTCTCCATAACCTCCATAGCCAGGGAAGCATGTTCTGTAACATCAACTTCTGCACGGCGCATTAAAGCCTGCAATTCGTCCGCGGTCAGCTTAGAAAGCTCATAGATTTTCACCAACCCACTCCCCTTCACTAAACTGCGAAGCAAAAACCGAAAGCTGGACTTCTACTTCCGTAAA
>SLJK01000052.1 GCA_007135125.1 Syntrophomonadaceae bacterium
ACCGGGTGACCGGTTGACAGGGTGCGTGAGAACTTTCACCTTTCTTTCAACCCGCAAAGGAGATTCTGCTGTTTGTATGACGCTACTTATCAAAGAAAAAAAGGCAAAAACTATTCTTTCTGCCTCCAAGATACATGATTGGGTCGTTAACCCCTATGTGGGCTGCCAGCACGGCTGCTCATATTGTTATGCCCGTTTTATGAAACGGTTTACCGGGCATAAAGAACCCTGGGGAGCGTTTGTCGACGTTAAAATAAACGCAGCCGAGCTGCTGGCCGCGGAGCTGAAGAAAAAAAATCGGGGGAGCGTGTGGGTAAGTGGCGTCTGCGATCCCTATCAGCCTCTGGAAGCATCATATAAAATGACCAGGCAGTGCCTGGAGATACTGGCGGAAACTGGCTGGCCGGTGATAATCCAAACCCGTTCACCGTTAGTGCTGCGTGACATTGACATATTAAAGGAAATGCAGCAGGTGGAAGTCGGGCTCTCCATAACTACCGCGGACGAGGCTGTCAGGGAGATATTTGAACCCCACGCGCCGCCCATAAGGGAGAGGATAGAAGCATTAGGCGAGATACGTCAGGCAGGTATAAAGACCTACGCCATGGTTGCACCGCTGCTGCCGGGTGCGGAGGGGCTTGCCGAACTGCTGCGAGGAAAGATTGATTACCTCTTGCTTGACCGCATGAACTACCATTACGCAGACTGGATCTACCGAAAATATGGCCTGGAGGATAAGCTTTCCGATGATTTCTTTCGTCGCACGAGGCAGAAACTTGCCCGGGAATTAGTTATAATAGACGTTCACAATGCTTAGCTTTACCATCAAATGCTTTATTTCAAAGTGGCAATTCAATTAAAGAGGTTTTACCAATCACACAGCTTGCTGTCCCTTTATCATCCGGAAATCTCTGCGAAGTGCCGCGGCCGTAGTTTTTCCGCAAAGGAAATGCTGTGGTATACTTGTTAAATCTTTTCAAATTTCATATGGACATTTTCGGGGAGTGCCAATCCACCCGCAATCTCAAGGATCTTTGTAATAGCCGAGGGGACCGGACACGCAGCATGGCTGTGGTATTTTCTGGCGACTCGGTATATGGTTGAATCTCCAATTTGTGCAAAACAGTTCTCATGAATGTCTAATTCCTGTAGTTCCTTCCCCACCTTCTGAATGATTTCACATTCAGATTCGATCTGCAGCGTGGCTAACCGGAAATCTTCTGATAACACCTTGATAGTGGTGGAAAAACCGCAAATACCGGCAAAAACATTGACTGATACCATATTTCTCACCTCCAAACATAGATTATGACAGCCCAGGAGTAAAATAGTTTATAGGTACCCCTTCAGTCTGGGTAATAAGCATTAGCAAAACTTGCAGAAAAGTTAGTTCCTACAGCTTACAATATCTAAAGCACCCGCGGTATGTTGATAAAAGGGAATTAGTGCTTATCTCGTTACAGGTTTTTTCTGCTGTTTATCAGATAGTCTGTCGTAATCTTGTTAACTCTCCTTGTCACCTGTTCCTGCGCTTAGTAATACCATCAAAAAGTTGACAGGTACCCCGTCCCCGTGTCACCAGTGTCACCTCTGTCGGTTATTTCGGTGAGTTCTCCGCGGCGGATGAGGAAGATACGCTCTGCGTTTTTTATGGTGGAGAAGCGGTGGGCGATAATAATGGAGGTGCGCCCCTTTGCGGCATTTTTTAGGGAATCCTGCAGCAGTTTTTCCGTGTAGGTGTCTATGTGAGCGGTGGCCTCGTCGAAAATGAAGACATGGGGATCGAAAGCCAGGAGCCGTGCGAAGGCTATTAACTGCCGCTGGCCGGTGGAAAGGGTTATTCCTCTTTCTCCCAGCTGGGTGTCATATTTGTGCGGCAGTTTTTGAATGAATTCGTAGGCATTGGCGGCCTTGCAGATCTCGTCCAATTCTTCCTGGGAAAGGGAGACGGAATCAAGGGTTATATTGTCCCTGACGGTGCCGCTAAACAGGAATACATCCTGGTGGATAACGCCCACTTGGCGGCGCAGCTCTTCCAGGTCGAGCTTTTTGATACCTGTCCCGTTGAATAGAATTTCCCCTTTTTGCACATCATAGAAGCGGTTAACCAGGTTGATGAGAGTGCTCTTGCCGGCCCCGGTCGGACCCACCACGGCAATTTTCTCCCCGGGGGCGATATAAAAGCTGACATTCTTTAAGATCCAATTTTCATCTTCATAGGCGAACCAGACATTTTTAAACTCCACGGAGCCGCCGCCTTCCCCGGGGGGCAGGGGCTTTTCCGGGCTTTCTATATCTTCTTTTTCATCCAGCAGTTGGAAGATTCTTTCCGAAGCGGCCGTGGCGGCCTGTAAGACATTATATTTCTCACTGATATCGTTGATGGGGCGGAAAAATTGATCGACGTAATTGGTAAAGGCGTAGAGAACGCCGAAAGGGATGACCCCGGCTAGCACCTGCCCGCTGCCGTACCAGAGCAGCAGGGCCAGTGCCAGTGAGCGCAGCAGATCCATAGAAGGCCTGAATACGGCGAAGATCTTGATCTCTCGCAAGCTGGCCATAAGATAATTGTTATTAATATCGTTGAAAAGGGAGGAGCGGTTCTTCTCCTGGCCCAATACCTGGATAATCCTGATGCCGGCAATATTTTCCGCGAAGAAGGTATTTATACGCGCCAGCTGTTTGCGTATTTCCCGGTAGGCGGGCAGCGCTTTTTTTCTGTAAATCAAAATCGCCAGCAGGATCAAGGGGAAAACGCTAAAAGTCACCAGGGCCATGGTAAAGTGCATATTGAGCATAATGACAATAATCCCGATTAATAGAAACATATCCTTGAAAAAATCCACCAGGAAGCTGGTGTACATCTCGTTTAAAGCCTGGGGGTCATTGGTCAAGCGGGTGACCAATCTTCCCACGGGGTTATTGTCGAAAAAGGAAGTGGAAAGGCGCTGCAGGTGTGCGAATAAATCCTGGCGAATGTCGTAAATTATGCGCTGGCCTGTGCGCATGAGCAGGTTGAATTGGAAGTAATTGAGGACCAGCCCACCCACGTAAATGCCGAAAAAAATGAGGCCCAAGCGCTGCAGCTCCTGGAAGGAGCCCGGACCGATGATATAATCGTCTATGGCAACTTTCAGCACATAGGGCTGCGCCAGCTGGAGCGCGGTTATAAGAAGGCTGAATAGGAGAGATAGTGCCAGGGGCCTGGCATAGGGCCTGGCATACAGGAGCATGCGCTTTAGCAAGCGGGGATCGTAGTTTACAGGTTTTTCGTCGTGCAGATGGTGATGATGCATGATAAGCGCTCCAGTCCTTTGCTATTGTCAGGAATTGCAAGAAACATAAACATAAACATAAACATAAACAT
>SLJK01000006.1 GCA_007135125.1 Syntrophomonadaceae bacterium
GGTGATTTCAAATAGGAGCGTTGAAAACGCTTAAATCAATAAGCCGGGGACGAAAAGACAGGTAATCACAGGCGGTAAAATAATAGGTAATACCCTCTATCTCCCCTTCTGCCGCTTTGGCGTGGTCCTCACCGTGGAGATGACCGTAAAGGCATATTTTAACCTCAAAAAATTGCATTATCTCCACAAATCCACTCTTAAGCCCCCGGTTTGAAAAAGGGGGATAATGCAGGGTAACGATACAATCCTCATAACCATCCTGTCGGGCACTCTTTAAAGACATTTCCAGGCGCAATAGTTCCCTCTTATATACTTTTTCATCCTCCTGGCTGCTTCTACCCTCTCCAGGAATGGACCACCCCCGGGTTCCACAAAGGGCAATCCTGTCGTTAAAATGATAGTAATTGTTCTGTAGCGCATGGATACTTGCCGGTAGTGCTGTTTTTACCTGGGCATAGCTCTGCCACCAGTAATCATGGTTCCCCTTTAAGAGCACTTTCTGCCCGGGTAAATTATTTAAAAAGGCAAAATCTTCTCTGGCCTCCTCCAGCTTCATAGCCCAGGAAAAATCCCCCCCCAAAATTACAACATCCTCTGGGGAAACAACCTTTTCCCAGTTTTCCTTTATTTTGAGATGGTGGTCCTGCCACTGTTCACCAAAAACATCCATCGGCTTTTCAACACCCAGGGACAGGTGCAGGTCACTAATAGCGAAAAGACGCATCAAGGATACCCCCAGAAAAATTTATAACTGCTGCTTGAACACAATAACCCCTTGAACACAAATAAATTATATGCTACTATTTTAACACAAGATGCGGGCGTGGCGGAACTGGCAGACGCGCAGGACTTAGGATCCTGTGGGGCGACCCGTGGGGGTTCAAATCCCTTCGCCCGCACCATAATAAGCTTCAAACCCCGATATTGTCGGGGTTTACTTTTTCCTTGGATGACAGGGGGATGACAGGGGGACGGGGTACTTGTCAACTTTTTCTAACAGACCTTTCCAAGCAACTGCATCTACGAAACAGGAAAATGTTAACATACAGGATTAATAATGCAAATCTTCCCATGCCCCTGAAAAACAATATGGATTCAACCATGAATCATGCTGTGATCTGTCAATACTTTGGATAAAAAAAACATGCCCATCCATGGGGCACATCCTGGCCAAGAATGCATTATATCATTCAGGTAAACCTGCAAAACTATACGATTCCTGTCAGGCTATATAGAAACATCCTTGAAACAAGCCACTTCTTTAGGAGCTTGTTTTTTTATACAGTATGCCGCTGCTGCTCCTTATGATAAAAGTTAAATTTTAATGTTGGCAATATTTAACATGCAGCAAACTTCTACCCTCAAGATATGCATGGATGTTAGAGCTATTAATTTTGCCTGGGGCACACCTTAATTTACTTTACCTGCCCTGGTTAGCCAGATAATCTTCCCCTGGTGATGCCTCTTTATTCTCCGGGTTGTGGTCCGTTTTGCCCTCCATGATGCACTGGCCGTCAAAAACGGCCCCGTCCTCCACAGCCAGTGTACTTACCACGGCGTCCCCCAGTAAAACACCGGTAGCATGAATATCCAGTCTCATCTCTGCTTCAACATTGCCCTCCAGCTTGCCAGCCAGTACAGCGCTGCTGCATTTTACAAATCCTTTTACATACGCACCTTGACCGATGAGCACATTGCTTTCCGTGTCAATATCACCGTCAAATGTTCCATCCACCCTGATGGTACCCTTGGCTGCCAAGTTGCCGCTCATTTTCGTCTCTTTCCCAATAATGGTATCTACCTTTTTATCATCGTTTGTTTTGTTTTTTTTGAACACTATATGCTCCTTTCCAGGCCTTTTTAAAAAGCCCTATTGGTCCTCGATCAGGGCAAATACGGCCTGGGGTCTATTTCCACCCCGTTTTTATGTATTTCATAATGAAGATGGGGCCCGGTACTGGCACCGGTACTTCCCATCGTGGCGATCTGCTGTTTCTTTGCCACAGCATCACCAACGGAGACCATAAAGTCTGAGAGGTGCGCGTAAAGGGTCCGATAGCCGTAACCATGTTCAATTTCAACCATATTCCCCAACCCTCTCTTGTATTCGACTTTACTCACCGTGCCATCTGCAGCGGCCAAAACAGGAGTCCCCCAGGAATTAGCGATATCAATTCCCGTATGTAATTCACTACGCCCACTAAAAGGAGAGCGGCGCATACCAAACTCAGAAGTTACTCTTCCGGAGGCGGGCCAGATGGAGGGTGTGGAGTTTAGCTCCTGCTGATGCTCTTCCAGATCGCTTTTCAATACTTCCATTTCCACCATTTGACCAGTAATAGCACTTTCTAAATAGGTTAAATTATTAGCTGTTCTGTCAACCACCTCGCCGGCGCCCATGGAAAAAGTAGAGGTGCTTTCCTGGTTCGTTGCGGAGAGAAAGGCAATTTGCTCCTCTTTCTCTTGTGCCGGCATCTCCAGCACAACCTCCCGAACTTCCTCGCTAAAAGATTCTAATTCCTGAAAACGGTAAATTAACTCCTCTGTCTCCAAGGCAAGCTTATTAAACTGTTCGCCTAAGAGGTGGTTCTCCTGCTTTAAACGCTGTGCCTTCGCTTTTTCTTCCTGCAGATTGCGATTTGTTTCCGCTGTTTCTTCCTGCAGGCTGCGGTAGGCTTCCACTGTTTCTTTCTGCAGTTCGAGGTGGGATTGAAACCAGATAAAAGAACTCACTAAGGCAATGACCATTGCCAGGCTGAACAATTTAATGGCATAACGCGGTAGACGGAAACTGTGAACTGCATTCTCGTTGTGGGGTACAATGAAAATAGTATAGAAGCACTTTTTCTTTCTGGACTGCAAACAACATCCACTCCTTTCGCCCGGCTCCAAAATGTTAGGCAACATTAACAATTCGTCAACAGTTCTTAATATCCTTCTTCTTTTATATATTTTTCTTTTTAGCACCTGTTATTACAACTGCAAAAATAGCAGGTATTTTAATAGCTTTACCACAGCAAGTAAAAACCGGGAGCTGTAACTCCCGGCTGATAGTGACCCTGAAACAAAGAATGGATTTTACCATGCGACATGCTTAACCTGCCGCATACGCACTGCCCCCATTGCATGCTGACTTTAAGTCCCGAACATACTGCGATAACTCTCTTTGCCAATCATTTCTTCCCATCAATTCCACAATCCCGCTTCCCACAATTACACCATCTACATCCTTCGCTACCTGATTTACCTGGTAAGGGGTAGAGATTCCAAAACCCAGGCAGAGGGGTTTGGAAGTGGCTTTTCTCACCCGGGCTACAAACTCCTCCAGATGGCCGGGTAATCCCTGCCTCGTACCGGTTACCCCTTCCACGGAAACCAGGTAGATAAACCCGCTGCTGCGCCGCTCTATCTCTTCCAAGCGTTTTTGCGGCGTCCCCGGCGCCACCAGGTAGACCATATCCAGGTCATGGCCTTTTGCAGCCTGCTCCAACAAAACACTCTCTTCGGGTGGCAAATCGGGGATAATAAAACCATTAATGCCAATGCCGGATGAATCCGCGCAAAATTTTTCCGGGCCGTACTGGTAAATCGGATTATAGTAACTCATGAAAAGGAGTGGTATTTTTACCTGTTCCCTGATACTGTGCAGTGCTTCCAAACATTTGGGGGGAGTAATTCCATTTTGCAGGGCTTGATAACTGGCCTGCTGTATAGTGGCTCCGTCCACCAGGGGATCGGAAAAGGGAATACCCAGTTCAATGATATCTGCGCCACTTTCTTCCAGAAGACGCACCGCTTGTAAAGAGACCTCCAGGGAAGGGTAGCCCAGGGTTAAGTAGGCTATAAGAAGGGTATGCTTCTTCTCAGCAAAAACAGCGCTTATATCTCCCATTATCCTTCACCTTCCCTTTCACCAATAATCCCCATATCTTTATCTCCTCGCCCGGAGAGATTAACAACAATAATCCGTTCTGTCTCATTACTGTGAAGCCCCTTCCGGGGGAGGGCCTCACGTTCCTTGTGAAAACCACCGTGAAGAACATAAGCCAGTGCATGTGCCGATTCCAGGGCAGGTATAATCCCTTCTGTGCGGCTTAAGAAACGAGCGGCATCCAGGGCTTCTTCGTCTTCGACGGTGACGTAACGTGCCCGACCGGTGGATTTAAGGTGGCTGTGCTCCGGTCCCACTCCCGGATAGTCCAGGCCGGCAGAAATGCTGTGGGTGGACTGGATAAAGCCATAGTTGTCCTGCAAAATGTTTGACCTGGAACCGTGGAATATGCCTACTTTTCCCGCATTGATAGAAGCAGCATGGTTTCCGTTTTCCATACCGATACCGCCGGCTTCAACACCGACCAGCCCAACTGCTTCATCAGGGATAAACGGATAAAAAATACCGATAGCATTGGACCCGCCTCCCACACAGGCCACAATCTCATCCGGCAGTCTGCCGGCCTCGCACAAAATCTGCTCTTTTACTTCTCTGCCGATAACAGCCTGAAAGTCCCTTACCATCACGGGAAAAGGGTGAGGCCCCACAGCGGAACCCAGCAGGTAATGGGTGTCCTTTACATCTGCAACCCAGTGACGAAAAGCCTCGTTCACCGCTTCTTTGAGGGTTCTGCTGCCATACTGCACCGCTTTTATACTGGCCCCCAATAGCTTGATGCGAGAAACATTTGGAGCCTGCCTTTGCATATCCTCCTCTCCCATGTAGATAATACAATCCAGGTCCAGCACCGCACAGGCTGCAGCTACAGCCACTCCGTGCTGACCGGCTCCTGTTTCAGCCACGATGCGCCTTTTACCCATTTTTCTGGCTAACAATGCCTGTCCCATGGCATTATTAATTTTGTGTGCTCCGGTGTGGAGCAGATCTTCACGCTTTAAATAGATTGTCCCTTCTATCCCCGCCAGTTCAGCCATGCGGGCGGCACGGTAAAGAGGTGTGGGGCGTCCCGCCCACTGCTCCGAGAGCAGTGCCAGCTCTTTTATAAAGGCAGGGTTTTCCTTTATATAAAAATAGAACTCCGACAGCTCTTCAAGTGCTGGACTTAAAACTTCCGGGACATAGCGTCCGCCGAAATCCCCGAAGTATCCTCTGTTATCAGGCCACACGGTTCTTCTCCCCCCTTCCCAAAGGAGTCTTCAGGGCTTGCACCTTTCACTGCTCTGATAAAGCGGCTCACTTTCTTCCTTTGCAGCCTCCCCTGCTCCGTCACGGAAGAAAAAGCGTCCACGGCAAAAGGTCTTACTTCCCGAATAGCCTCCCCTACATTACCTGGTCCCAGCCCCCCGGCAAGGATAAGGGGAACAGGGTAGATAGCCTGCCGTATCCGCCGAGCCAAAGACCAGGGGAAGGTTTTCCCTGTAGAGCCGTATTTCTGTTCATCCACGCTGTCCAAAAGCAAAGCTTCTACGCCGGCGCTGAGGTAACGATGGGCCACATATAGAGGGTCTTCATGCTCCACCAGGTCCTCTCCCCGAATGTGCAGGGTCTTCACCATCTTTATCGCCGGAAGCATTTGCTTTAGAATCGCAACTTGCTCCGGCGAATTATAACCGTGAAGCTGCAGCAAATCAGGATTCACGTAAGAGACAATATAACAGATTTCGTCTATGCTTTCCTCGGTAATAATGAGAATAGAAGAAACCGGCGGTGGTATAACACGACATAGTGTCTCAGCTTTCTCCCGGGAAAGACAGCAGGGTATCTCCTGCGCCACCTCGGTAATAAGGCCTATTCCTTCCACTCCCTCCTCCACCAGCATGGAAATATCTTCTGCGCTGCGGGCTCCACAAAGCATAACCCTGGCCATTAGTATACCTCCTCTTCCACCATCCTAAAGGCATTTACAAAAGAATAGACTGTCCTTACAGGGTTGCTGGCAAGCATAAAGGCGGTCCCCACCAGGACCCCGTCTGACCCTGCAGTCACTGAACAAGCAACATCAGCCGGCGTTTTGTGAGCGCTCTGGCTGATAATTAGCGCTTCGGGACAGGTTTTTCGGAAGGTAGAAACCGTTTCAGGGATGATGCGGATATGATCGTCCCCTCTCTCCAGATCATCGATATCTTTGTTATTGATCCCGATCATACCTACCGCCCCCTTCAATTTCCCGAGGGCGGGCAAATCCGGGATACCCCTGGTCTCAAGCAGAGCACTCATCCCCCGGGCTTTGACGTATGCCAACATCCCTTCTGCCTGCTCCCCAAGCAAATGGAGATGCAAAAGCAGGGTAAAACGGCCAGGATAAGCTTCCCCTGACTGCTTTACCAGGCGGTAGTAATAATCCACATCCGCTTCACTGAGGATAAAATCTTTAATGAGCAGGGGGAGCGGAGTGGCTTTAAGAACATCCGGGATATCACGCTCCGGATTTCCCCCGAAATGCTTACGTTCAGTAACAAGGGAGACTCCACAGGCACCACCTACATAATAGTCGTAAGCCAGATGTTCAGCTGCCCGTTCATCAGGAGGCAGACCATGCTCCTTGGCCAGTTTGGGGATCAGCCGTTTTATCTCTGCAATAACCGGTATTTTGTTAGCAGTCTTAACTGAAGCTATAGACCTGGCCAGATCCACTCTTTACAGCTCCTTTCAACGCCCGTGATTTGTCACGGATCATATTCAGCCTGTTAAGGGCTGCCCCAGACTCCAGGACGGTTTCGGCCATATGCAATCCTTCTTCCAGGGAAGATGTTTTACCGGAGACCACCATGGTTGCAGCAGCATTCAACAACAACATATCCCTCTTGGGGCCTCTTTCTTTACCCTTGAACAGCTCCAGGATGACTTCCGCATTATAAGGAGGGCTTCCTCCCCTTACATCCTCCAGGCAGCAGCGCTCCATACCAAAATCTTCAGGGGCTATAGTATAATTATTAATTTTGCCCCTCTTTACTTCCGCTATGCGTGTCTCGCCCAGCATGGAAATCTCGTCCAAGCCATCCAAACCATGCACTACCATCACATGCTCATAATCCAGCTCTGCCACAACCTGTGCCACCTGGTCCACCAATTCAGGACGGTAAACGCCCAGCACATGCCGTCTTGCTCCGGCCGGGTTAATAAGGGGACCGATGATGGTAAAAAAAATGGTCTTGATACCGAGTTCATTCTCCGGAGGGAGGACTTTCATCATAACAGGGTGAAATAGCGGTGCATAAAAGAAGGCAAAGCCCACTTCCTTAATAAGGGCTTCTGCCTGGGAAGGCATAAGTTCCACTTCAATACCCAGGGATTCCAGAACACAAGCACTGCCAGATGAAGCAGAAATAGACCGGGACCCATGTTTGGCAATCATCACCCCTGCCGCAGCAGAAAGTAAAGCATTGGCGCTGCTCACATTAAAAGTGTTCAGACCCCCTCCCGTCCCGCAAGTATCAGTCAACCGGTCCCTGTAGGGCAAGTTTATAGGCACACAAACACGGTGCATGGCCCGCGCTATGGCAGCCACCTCTCCTACGGTAGGTCCTTTCATCAGCAAGCCCATTAAAAAACCTGCTACCTGTTCCCTGGAAAAAAGGTCCTCGCCGATCCCACTAATCATTTCATCTATTTCCGATTGTCCCAGCTCTTCCTTACGGGAAAGCCGCTGTAAAATATCTTTCATGGTATACAATCTCCTTTCGAATGGGAAAATATAAAACATGGCAATAACTACGCCACCGATATAATTCACGCAAACATAAGCAAAAAACGCGCTTTCGTTCTAATTGAGCATAGACTTCCCACCGGCACCCGCCTGGCCATATTAGTGTCAAGGCCCCAAAGGGCCAAAGCCATCGTCTATTACAGGTTTTTTGCATCAGTTCTCTCCCCTTTATTTAAATTCGTAAAGGCCTCCTAAAATAAAAAAACCCCTCGTCCTTTATAAGGACGAGAGGCATACAAGCCTTCGCGGTGCCACCTTACTTATTGCCATAAATGGCAAAAAAGCATCTTTGTCAGGTACGGCCCTTTCCTTAATAATTCAAGGATACCGGCGATACCTTGAGCTCTGCTAACGGTGCTCACTCCGTCATAAGCTACTTTGAAAAACATTCGCCATGCGATTCATGAGTCCATTCTCTCTCTGCGCCAGGACCGGGCTCACACCTTTTCCCGATTCTCTGTACCCTCGCTGGAGAGGTACTAGTCTCAATCATTATCTTGAAATATTTAGTTGCTCAATATTATAAGCTACTTATATCGTACTTCTTCAAGTTTGTCAATAATAACTTGGAATTTTGCAGCACCCATGCTAATGTGGCTTTTACCTCGTTGCGCTGCTACAAAAACAAGGCTTACGCAGCATCCCCAAAAAAGTTAATCTTCGTCGGCCTGCGTTTCAACACCTTCGGCGCTTCCATCATACTGATAGCGCAGCGGTGTCTCCAGGTAGATACTTCTGCTGGGGAAGGCCACTGAAACTCCTTCTTCCTCCAAGATTTCCATTATCTTAAAGTTAATATCCTCTTTAACCTCTAAAAACTCCCCCCAGACAGTGGTGATAGTAAAAAAATATATAAAAATATCCAGGCTGCTGTCGTTAAAATTATCAAAGCGGACAAAGATCGTTTCCTTATCCACCTCGGGATGTTTTTCCAGAAGTTCCCTGATCCTTTCCACACAACTTCGCAGCTTATCTACAGGTGTTGTATAGGTAACTCCCAGGTGGAAGGTGACCCTTCGTTTCCCCATTTTGGTCCAATTGGTTATGGCCTCGTTAGCCAGAGTCGAATTTGGAACAGTAACCAGTGCCTTGGCAAAAGTCCTGACCTTGGTACTGCGAAAAGAAATATCTTCTACCGTACCCTCTACGCTAGGAGTGTAGATCCAGTCCCCAATGGAAAAGGGCTTTTCCGTAATGATGATTATGCCTCCGAAAACATTGGCTATAGCATCCTTTGCCGCCAGAGCAACCGCCAGACCACCAATCCCTAACCCTGCAATAAAGCCAGTTACATCATATCCCCACTCCTGGGCAATAATAGTCAAGGCCAGCGCTATGATAATAAACTTTACGACCTTAGTTAAAAATGGTATCAGGATCCTGTCAATCTCGATCTCCATTTTTTTACTTAACTCTTCGAACAAAAAAGGTCCCGAAACCTTGTAAAAACCCCAGACAATCAAAATTATAAAGGCTGTCCGAAAAAACTTGGTCATCAAAAAATCCTGGTAGGGTGTCAGCGGGAGGTAAACAGCAGAAAGGTAAACACCGAAAATCACCAGCAACCATCGCAGTGGTTTTTCAAACTCTTGCAAAATAGCGTTATCAATACTCACCCTTGCTTTTTTACAAGCCTGACGAATAACCGAAAAACCAAATCGTACAATCAGTTTTCTGGAAAATAGAAAGAACAAAAAAATCCCCAGCGCAATGATTATCTCGTTCCAGGACCCCAGGGACAGCATCCTTTCTATTGCGGCCCAGTACTCTCCAAGCATATTCCCATCTTCCTTCCACTTATTCCGTTCTCCACGTTTTCGACAAAACGCTTATATTTCCTGCTTCTCCGGGGCAGCAAATAATCCATACGCTAAAAGATACTGACCATATGGATAGATAAAAGCCTGCTTTTTTCTTGTTGGTGCTCAGCCACAAGAGATTTACAAATAAAAAAGCATAAACCCGCCCCTTCTGCCAGGACAGTATTATGCTTCTTAATGGAAAGGCAACTTCTTACTAAAATAATTGGCTGGGGCGGCAGGATTCGAACCTGCGGGTGCGGGGTCCAAAACCCCGTGCCTTACCGCTTGGCTACGCCCCAGAACAAACTATTGTACGTAAATTGGGGTGAGTGATGGGACTTGAACCCACGACCTCCAGGGCCACAACCTGGCGCTCTAACCGAGCTGAGCTACACCCACCACGTTAACTTGTTTACCGGTAGCACAAAGTATTTTAGCACACTGTTCCTACCCTGTCAAGATTCCGAATTGCCTCAGATCGTGTCAAGCCACTATAGGTTTTTTTGACATCCCCATCTTCTTCTGGTAGGAAGACAAGAGGAGGTTGGCCAGGAGCAGCAAGGCCTTACCTTCTTTTATAATCTTTATTATATCGGTGTTTTTCCACTTGTCGGTATCAGTTATGGACCAGTAATGGGACTTGCATAACTCCACACATACCGTATCGGGCTTTTCCGTCTCTATTATCTCTTTGACCTCATCGACACTTTTCCTGGAAACATGGGCTGTGCCTATCAGGATAAATTGACGGCCGTCCATTTCTATTCTGTATATATTATCGCTGCTCAACGGTTAACCCCCTTGCTCAACTGTAATTCAACAGCACCTATTTTACAACTTGAAATTATGTATTAAAAGGTCATATGAGAGCTTCTTCAATACGTTTTCTTGTAGGGGTAGATACCTGCTTGGGCGCCTTGGTAATATATTCTATTGCCTTCTGAAAAGAATCACCTTCAAGCACGCTGAGGTAGGAAACAGCATTATCAGAGTTGAAGGACATTTTGGTTTTTTGGGCAAAGTTGGATGGTAGATCCGTCCAGATTACTGCGTCAAAACCCCTGGACTCTCCCCATTTTTGAATAATCTCCAATACCCCGGGTGCAGCGTTGCACCTGAAAAGCCCATCAAAGAATGAGAGATAACCTATTTTGTGCTTTGCTGTCCCTTCCCTGTCAGCGAGATCGGCCACAGCATCCTCAAGGCTCGAACAATTTGACCGGGCCCACAGGACCTGCACCGGTTCAGCACCGGGGTAGAGGACCAGGGTTAGCCTTCCATCTTGAGAAACCCTTGAAAATTCAACGGGCAGTATTGGGCCGTCAGAATACCATTCTCCAGCTATTTTTAAATTGCGCGGGGACCATATGAGAGACCCCCAACCCAGCACTGTGATATCCATCAGAGTATGCTTCTCCGTCCTGAAAACCGTCCAAATAAGGTCTTCTTCAACCTCTTTGATCGTATTCTTGCATTAAATCAAAAGCATCTTCCCCCGCAAATAATTTTCAACCTTGCTGCCCCAGAAGAAGAAGCAAGCGATATGCTAAAAGGCCAACTACCAATATCGCAAGAGCCGCAATCAAATAAATAGCCTCATAGCCCCAGGCTGCAAGCAAAAACCTGTTAATTAAAACACCCAAACCCCCACCAACAAACATATTAAAAGAAGCAAGAGACATTACCGTACCCCTCTGCATTGGCAACTGCTGCTGGGCTGTTACTATTATAGTAGATTGAAGGAGAACAAAAGCGAGACCAAACGCTACGAGAATCGGAAAAACATAAAAAAGTCCCGGCCAATACCCCAGCGGCGCCCAAAAAATTGCCCCTAAGATACCGGCGAATAACATCATCTTTGGGCCTATTTTTTGCCGTATATTGCCTGCCCTTTGGCCTCCAATGTAGGCAGATAAACCAAACAATGTAAGGATTAGACCAACTTGTAAAATATTAAAGCCAGTTCTTTCGACCAAAAAATCGCCCAGGTAGGTAAAACTGCCGAAAACCGCAAAACCTACTAAAGAAAGCAGTACTACTGTTCTTAGCATAAAAGGACGGGCCAAAGCATTGGCATATGCCCTACGAAACCCCATTGCTTCTGAAGTTCCAGGAGCAAACACAAGATATTTCAACATTAAAACGGCAATGATTAATTCTGCTGCACCGTAAGTTAGATAAACTAAACGCCAGGAACCTATAAATGAGAGACCCCCGCCAATGACAGTAGCGGCGGCAGCACCTAAAAAATACATACCCATTACACTGCCAATAGCATTCATCTTGGCTTTCGGTTCCTCAAAAAGATCGCCCACATAAGAGATAGTTACAGGGAGTATCGCTGCAGCGAGAGCTCCATTTACGGACCGGATTGATGCCAAAGAGGTTATGTCAAAGGCCAGAGCGCCGAGGCTGCTAAAAACCGCTGTGCCAAAAGCAGCTATACTGATAACCCTGGCTTTGCCGTACTTGTCCCCTAAAGGGCCAAATATCAAAGTAAAAAGTCCAAAAGGAAGCATGTAAGCAGCGACAGTCAAAGCAGCAGTTCCTATGTCGATATTAAAATCGCTGGCAATATCTACCAGCATGGGGGAGGCGGCATAGTTATCACCCATAACCCAAAATCCCATTAATCCCAATAAAAATACGGCTTGTTTTGTTTTAGAATCCATATCTTATTTAGGACCTCCTCTCAATTGGTAATAATGTTCTTCCCTTTCTCTTCCTTTTACTGTAATGGCAGACCGCTTTTTAAGCAGTAATCAGAATATATTGTAGATACAAGCTTAAGTCAATAAGAGTTTTGAAATAACTGCCTTGTGGCCTATCCCGCTTGTTATGTATGCCTTAATATTTTATAATAAAAAAACAATGATGACAATTTTTTAGCTTGAGCAAGAGGGCTTTTTTATGAATTTCAAAGGAGTGAGTCTAACTATGAGTACATTTCTTTTTGAGGCAACGGTGATTCGTCAAAATCTCTTCTGACACTTGTCATGCAACATCTTTGCAGTTATAATTAATGAAGCGAGAAAAATGTGCCGGTGTAGCTCAGCGGCAGAGCAGCGCATTCGTAATGCGCAGGCCATGGGTTCAAGTCCCATCGCCGGCTCCAGAAGCAAAACAAAGCGATTGCCCTTAAGCTTCACTAAAACGAGCAATCGCTTTGTTTTGCTGTTACATATGAAAGGCTTTTATTGCTACTCTTCGTTCCCGCTTTAAACCGCCTCCTTTTGCTTTCAATTATCTGCTTA
>SLJK01000148.1 GCA_007135125.1 Syntrophomonadaceae bacterium
AAAGAGCCGCGGAGAAACATCCCCAGGTAGATGTAATGATCAACTTCGCCTCCTTCAGATCGGCGGCGCAGGCGACCCGGGAAGCCCTGGATATCCCACAGCTCAGAACGATAGTAATCATTGCCGAAGGCATCCCGGAAAGACAGACCAAAGAGCTCATCAAAAAGGCGGGCGAACTAAACAAGGTGCTTATAGGGCCTTCCACCGTGGGGGGTATTACCGCCGGTGCTTTCAAGATCGGCAATACCGGCGGCACCCTGGAGAACATCCTGGAAGCAAAACTCCACCGCCGCGGCTCGGTCGGCGTTGTCTCCAATTCGGGGGGCCTTTCCAACGAAACTTATAATATTATAGCCAGGAACACCGACGGACTTTACGAAGGGATCGCTATCGGGGGCGACCGCTACCCGGGCACAACTTTTATTGACCACCTGCAGCGCTACGAAAAAAACCCGGACGTTAAAATGCTGGTCTGTCTCGGCGAAGTAGGCGGCACTGACGAGTACGATATCGTAGAAGCCGTGAAAAAGAAAGAGCTCACCAAGCCGCTGGTCATGTGGGTTACCGGTACCTGCAGCAAGGCCTTTGCTACGGAAATACAGTTCGGCCATGCCGGCGCCAAGGTCAACACTGAAATGGAGACTGCAGACGCCAAAAACAAAGCCCTCAGGGAGGCCGGTGCTTATGTCCCCGATTCGTTCGATGATTTTGACAAGCTGATTCACCGGGTCTACAACGACCTGGTAGAAAAGGGCGTTATCGCCCCTGCCCCGGAACCGGATATGCCGCAGATGCCCGTTGATTATAAAACTGCCCTGCAGTCGGGGATGATCAGGAAACCCACGAATTTTGTCACCACTATCTCTGATGACCGCGGAGAAGAATGCCTGTACGGTAACAGGACTATCTCCCAGGTGGTAGAAGAAGGTCTGGGTATCGGCGGCACCATAAGCCTGCTCTGGTTTAAAAGGCTCCTTTCGGAGGAAGCGCTCCGCTTTATCGAGATGTGCCTGGTAATTGCTGCGGACCACGGCCCTGCAGTATCCGGCGCTCACAATTGTATCGTCGCTACCCGTGCCGGAAAAGATTTGATCTCCTCCATGGTTTCCGGCCTGCTGACCATCGGACCCCGCTTCGGCGGTGCCATCGACGGTGCGGCGCTGGCTTTCTCCCAGGCCCACGACGAAGGCAAAACCCCTGCCCAGTTTGTCAGCGATATGAAGGCGAAAGGGGCTAACATCCAGGGGATCGGCCATATGGTTAAATCCATTCATAACCCGGACAGACGGGTAACGCTACTCAAAGATTATGCCCTCAATAATTTTAAAAACACCGCCATTCTCAACTATGCTTTAGAAGTAGAAAAAGTCACTACCACCAAGAGGGACAACCTGATCCTGAACGTGGACGGATGCATCGGTATCTGCTTCGTGGACCTGCTCCGCAGCGAAATGCCCAGGGAAGAAGCGGATGAGTACGTGCGCATGGGTGCCCTGAACGGGATATTTGTGCTGGCACGAAGCATCGGGCTTATCGGCCATCACCTGGACCAGAAGAGGCTTAAGCAGGGGCTTTACCGCCACCCCTGGGATGATATCGCTTTTTTAGGTGAGTAAATCCAAATAGCAAGTAAATCCAAAATAGCTTGCCTTTTCCAAGGCGATATGCTATTGTACAACTTAGAAGTGTTCTACTGTGAAGGTAAAGCAAGATTCCTAAAGACCTTAAATGAAGACAAAGCCCCATAAATTCGGCCTGTAGAAGGCGAACGGTGTTTTTTGTTTCAGGTATACGGTTGAAAGTATGAGCATTTCCGGCGCTTTCGGAAGTGCTCTTATTTTTGGGCCCGGAGAGCAAATTCCAAGGCAAATTACAAAGCAGCAAAGAAACTTTACAAGAAAAAGGAGAGCATAGTTAATGACATTTTTTCAAGAACTGGGTGTGAGCGATAAGGTCTTAAAAGCCCTTTCACGAATGGGTTTTGAAGCCGCAACTCCCATCCAGGAACAGGTTATCGTCCCGGCCATAAAGGGCCAGGACATTATCGGACAGGCACAGACGGGAACAGGCAAAACAGCAGCCTTCGGTATTCCCCTGGTGGAAAAGATCGAAAGGGAAGAAACAAACGTAAAAGGCCTGGTAGTGGCGCCTACCAGGGAGCTGGCCGTCCAGGTGGCAGAGGAGCTGAACTCCATAGGACAGGTTAAAGGTGTACGAGCCCTGCCTATCTACGGGGGACAGGATATTGACCGGCAGATAAGGTCGCTAAAAAACAAACCGCAAATAATTGTGGGAACACCGGGACGCTTAATGGACCATATGCGCAGAAAAACCATAAGGCTGCAAAAGGTCAACACGGTCATCCTGGATGAAGCGGACGAAATGCTGAATATGGGATTTATAGACGATATTGAAACCATCCTGCGGGACGTCCCCGGCGAACGACAGACCATGCTCTTTTCCGCCACCATGCCCGGTCCTATTCAAGATCTGGCCGGGCGCTTCATGAGCAACCCGCAAGTATTAAGAACAAAATCCAAGGATATCACCGTTCCCAGCACGGAACAGCACTATATCGAAGTTCAGGAAAGGCAAAAATTTGATGTGCTCTGCCGGATCATGGATATTCAGACTCCCGGCCTGGCCATCATTTTCGGCAGGACCAAAAGGCGGGTGGACGAGCTCCACGAAGCACTGGGCAGGCGAGGTTATTCCGCGGAAGGAATCCACGGTGACCTGACCCAATCCAAGCGCGACAGCGTAATGCGCAATTTCAGGAGCGGGAAAACCGAAATACTGGTAGCCACGGATGTCGCTGCCCGCGGCCTGGACATCGGCGATGTAACCCATATTTACAATTTTGATATCCCCCAGGATGCGGAAAGCTATGTGCACCGCATCGGGCGCACGGGGCGCCTGGGCAAAGCAGGTATCGCGGTCACTTTTGTCACGCCTCGCGAACTTGACCAGCTGCATATTATCGAAAGAACGACCAAGAAAAAAATCACCCGCAAGCCGGTGCCTTCAGTCAGCGAAGCGCTGGAAGGGCTGCAGCAGGTAACCGCCGATAAAATTCTTCGCGTAATAGAAGAGGACGATACCCGCCGCTACAAAGAAACGGCAGAGGCCCTGCTGCAGGAAAATGACTCTGTAACACTGCTCTCGGCGGCACTAAAACTCCTCACCAAAGAACCTGAATCAGTAACGGTCCAATTAACAGAAGAAGCCCCTCAAAAAAGAAAAGGGTTTTCCAAAGAACCCCAAAGCTTTAAAGGAGGGGGAGGATCCTCGGCCTGGCAGAAAAATAAGCCCGGACATAGCAGCAGA
>SLJK01000152.1 GCA_007135125.1 Syntrophomonadaceae bacterium
CAACTTTTTTTTGCTCGCCGATCTTTGGAGAAAGGAGCTCCCTTATCTTTACAGACCCTTACAGTTCAGTTATAATAGGAAGTGGCAGCGGGGTGTAGCGCAGTTTGGCAGCGCGCTTGCTTCGGGAGCAAGAGGCCGCGGGTTCGAATCCCGCCACTCCGACCACACAAAAAAAAACGGGGGGACAGTTATCAGTCCTCCCGTTTTTTGTGTGTTTGCCAAAAACGCTTTATGTTCTTTTCCTGAGTTCTTTGCGTAATAGTTTGCCCGAGGAACTTTTGGGGATCTCCTCCACGATGGTTACCTTTTTGGGGCATTTATAAGCGGCCAGGCGCTCTCTGCAAAAAGATACCAGCTCCTCTTCTGCGGCCCGGGCGGTATCTTTGAGCACCACGAAAGCAGCTACTTCCTCTCCGTAGAGCTGGTCAGGGATCCCGATACAGGCAGCATCCCGAACTGCCGGGTGCGTATAGAGCACTTCTTCTATCTCCCGGGGATAGATATTCTCCCCTCCCCTGATAATCATGTCATTCTTGCGGTCCACAATATAAAAATAACCATCTTCGTCGTAGTAACCCAGGTCGCCGCTGTAGAACCACCCTCCCCGCATGACCTTTGCAGTAGAAACCCGGTCTTTATAATAACCCTTGGTGACGTTGGGGCCGCGAATAACAATCTCGCCTATTTCACCGGGGCCGAGGGGATTATCGTGGTCATCCAGCACCAGCATTTCATTGCCCAGGGGCAGCCCCACGGAGCCGATTTTGCGGTAGCCATCATTTTCTCCCAGCTTGAGGGCATCCGGCGGGGGGAGAGGATTAAAGGTAGAGCGGCAGGAAGTCTCCGTCATCCCGTAACCCTCGATAACGGGGACCTGAAAGGTCTTCTCAAATTTTTCCAGGACTTCCGCCGGGACAGGGGCGGAGCCGCAGAAAACAATCTTTAACTTGCTTTCTGCAGCCTCCCGGGGACCGGCCTTGTTTAAGAGCATGGAAAGCATGGTTGCCACGGTGCCCACATATGTGGCCCCGTAATAGTTTATTAAAGGGAAAAAACGGGTTACGCTGAATCTTTCCGGCAGGACTACGCTGCCACCATGGTAGATGGGGGTCAAGACGGTAACAATCTGGGCGTTGATATGGAAAAGGGGCATCACACACAGGGCGCGGTCATCTTCTCCCAACCTGTTCCACCGGGCAATCCAGGAAGCATCTATTAGAAGATTATGGTGGGTCAACATGGCCCCCTTGGGGCGGCCTGTAGTTCCGGAAGTATAAATGATCTCCGCGACGTCGTCTCCGCCCAGGGGAAGCTCCGCTATCTCCGGGAGCAGGGTTCCGGTTGCTTCCTGCAGCATTTCTTCCACGTTTACCACCTGCAGGGGAGACAATTGTTCCTGCGACAATTGTTCCTGCAGCTCCGCCAGCCTGGCGGCACTTGTATCCTCGCAGAACAGGAACCGCAGTTCTCCTTGCTCCGCGGCAGAACGAATAGCAGGCAGGGCGTTTTCCAGGTAGGTCCCGGCGCAAAAGAGCGCGGCACTATCGGAATTATGCAGAATATAAGCCAGCTCCTCGGCCTGCAGATGGGTATTAATAGGGCAGGCGACTGCTCCCAGCTGCATGATGCCGAAGAAAAAGAACAGATAAGCAGGGGAATTGGGCATAAAAAGAGCAACCTTAGCATCTTTGCCGATCCCCTGCCGGTGCAGAAAATTGCTGACCGCATCTACTTTTTCCGCAAAGCGGGCATAGGAATACTCTTTTTCTTTTTCCGGGTCCAGCAGAAATATTTTATCCCCGTACTGTGCGGACCTGGAGCTGATAAGCTCTCGTATGGTGCTTTTTTCCTCTGCCGGTGCGGTTTGTTTTCCCGGGCTTTTGTCACTCATTTTTTTCACCCTTCCCTGCCCTTGTGCTGTAAAGCAGATGCATTTTAGTAGTTGGTAACTATAATCTCGGGCACCAGCCCGCGCCCGTTCCCTCGCGAGTTAATGTCCCGGCGGGCCATAAGACGTTCAATGCGGTATCCCCGGTAGAGCTCGAGGACGGGCTCCATGCAGGAGTTACTAAGCATGACCAGGCACCCCCGCCGGTCCAGGGCCCGGAAGGTTTGCGCCAAGCGCTGCTGATCCCGGGCGGAAAAACTGGTTTCCGTATAGCTGGTAAAGAAGGAAGTAGCGCTGACAGGGTAATAAGGGGGATCAAAATAGATAAAATCCCCGGGGCCGGCCGTGGATACAGCCTGCTGAAAATCCTGGCAGGTCAAGGTGGTAAGCTGTAGTGCCCTGCTTACGGCGCGGAGGTTGGCGGCATCCCTTATAGTGGGGTTTTTATAATTGCCGAAGGGCACGTTGAACTGGTTTTTTTTGTTTACCCTGTAGAGACCGTTGTAGCAGGTCTTATTCAGATATAAGACACGGGCCGCCCGCTGCACAGGGGTAAGTTGGTTATAAGTAAGGGGATCTCTATCCAGGTTGCGGACCTGGTAATAATATTCCTTGTGCAGCTTATGAGCTTCATATGTTGCCAGTCCCTCCAGCAGTTCCTCCGGATTATCACGGAGGCATTTATAAAGATTGATAAGCTCTTTGTTGCTGTCATTCAGGTAGGCCCCGGCCAGCGTTTTAGTGTTGTACAGGTAGAAAAATAAGGCGCCTCCACCGACGAAGGGCTCGTAATAGGCCTGGAAGCTGCGGGGCAGAAAAGGTTCGTAGAGCTTTATAAGCTTGCTTTTGCCCCCGGCCCATTTAAGAAAAGGTCCCGGGGCAGCGGCATTATTTTTGCTACTAACCGTGGGTTTAGACATTATTTCTCCTTTTTAAGAAGGTTTAACGGCGGTCTTTTTCAAGGTCAAAAAGCATCTTTTCCAAATACCATTCTTCGGAACGACCGGGGTGTTTTTGCTGGAGACGGCTTATATAGTGGTCAATATGCTCATCTGCGGCAGCGGGAGGCAGCCCGGCTTTGCGCCGGTATTCATCCCGTAAAGATCTAACTGAAGATCTTACCCCACCGCTTTTTTTGCGTCTGTACAAAAAAATGAACAAACCAAGAATGATAATAACAATGATCACATATTCCATATTCTTCTCCTCCTCCTCGCCCTGCCGGCCGATATTATGCTTCCTGGTTCTATTATAAGTGGTTTTGCACAGATAGTTATCAATTACTTCACCCCCTACTGCTGAGAATCCTTCCCCGAAGGGGGAGTTTTTTAAGGATTTTTTAAAGGCACTTAATATTGCAATCTACCACTTCCGGGATTCTTTTGCTATAGAGGTTGACTATTTAGAAAATTATTGTTAAAATTGTACAAACAATAATTAAATTCAAGGAGGATGTATATTATGGAGAGTGTCTACAAATTAATTGAGATCATCGGCACCAGTGATAAGTCGTGGGAAGATGCCGCAAAGCAGGCAGTAGAAACCGCTCAGAAGTCACTGCAGGATTTGCGGGTAGCTGAAGTAAAAGAACTTGATATAAGGCTGGAAGAGGGTAAGATGCTCTTCAGAACCAAATTAACGGTTTCCTTCAAGTATAAGGGTGAGTAAAAGCAGGTGCTTTAGTACTGCTGCAGCTTTAAGCGGTACTAAAGAGATGCCTGGTTCGTTTAACTTAAGGAGTTTCCAAAAAAACAGGGGGCAGTGCTTCCTGTTTTTTCTCCTTTATGCTACAATAATTTTAATAATAACGGCTGTTGATTTGTGCAAGATAGGCCAATATAAGGAGGAGCAAAATGAAAAAAATTCTTTTGGCAGCTGATGGCTCGGAACACTCGCTGAAAACGGTTAATAAAGCAATCGCGCTGGCCGATCCTGAAGAAACGGAGATTACTGTTCTTTCTGTTATGGATGAAGATCCTTCCATGCCCTATGCCGTACCACAAGATATTCGTGATAAAGTAAAGAAAGAAAAAGAAAGTTTCCACCAGGAAACAGTAGAAAATGTCAAGGATGAACTGGAAAAACACGGCCTCAAAGTAAAGACAATGGTAAAACAAGGGCACCCGGCACATGTTATCTGTGACGTTGCCGAGAGTGAAGGTTACGACCTTATAATTCTGGGCAGCAAGGGAATGGGGAAAATACAGGAATTCCTGCTGGGAAGTGTGAGCAACAGGGTAGTGCATTGTGCCACTACGAATGTCATGATAGTTAAATAAAAAAAGGCAAAAAAAACAGGGGCATGGCTGTTCCCCTGTTAAAAAGTATTTGTAGGAGGTTAGGTTTTGACAGTTTCAATATTTTAATTATTCGATATTATATATAGAAATCCTTCTTTTTCTAGAAAAAAATTTAAAATATTTTTGCACCATAGAATATTCGGCCCTTTTAAGTAGTGTGGGGAAGCCGTAAAGTGCTCTTACTCAATATTGAAATCTGTGGTAACCACCTGTGCCAGGTTAGTTGAATGATCAGCGATCCTTTCCAAGTTGCTGATAATGTCCAGGTAAATAACACCCGTGCCGGCATTGCACTCCAAACGATTGACCCGGTCTACGTGCTTCTTGACCAGCTGCCTTTCCATATCATCAACCACATCGTCATGCTTTATTACTGCCCTGGCCAACTCAACGTCTTCATTTTTTAAGGCGGTAATGGCCTTTTCCATCATGGAATCGACTTCTTTATATAAAGCCTCCACCTCTGCTTTGGCGGTGTCCGTCAGGGGCATTTTTTCGTCCAGGACCGTTTCCGTTAAATAGGCAATGTTTTGGGCATGATCGCCGATTCTTTCCAGGTCATTGGTGGAACTCATTATGCCCGAGACCATCCTGGTCTGCCTCCTGGTAAGAGAATGCTGGGACATCTCCTGCAGGTAAAGGGTTATCTCTTTTTCCAGTCCATCGATCAAATCCTCCATTTGCACGATATGAGCTATCTTCTTGCGGTTTCCTTTCGTAAAAACTTCCAGGGCTTCTTTTACCATGTCCCGCGCGGCGTTGGCCATCCTTAACAGCTCCTGTTTACTGGCTTCTATAGCGGCAGCGGGGGTTTTCAACATCCTCTTGTCCAGGTATCTGGGCCCCAGTTCGACTGCGATCTCCTCACCCGGCACTATCATAGTTACCAGGCGCACAAAATATTTGAAGAAGGGAAAGACAATTATAAAGTTAAGGAGATTAAATATGGTATGGGCGTTGGCTGTTTGGCGGGCTACAGTCTCGGCAGTTCCCAGGATAAAATTACTGAAGGGGGCTATAAACAAAAGCACAATGAAAACACCCAGCAGATTGAATAGGATGTGGGCAACCGCTGCTCTTTTCGCCGGCAGAGAAGCCCCCAAACTGGCAAATACAACAGTTATACAGGTGCCCACATTGGTTCCCAAAACCAGGGGGATTGCCGATTCAAGCGGCACAAAACCCTGCAGGGTAAGGGCGATAATAACACCTGTGGCCCCGCTGCTGCTCTGTATGGCGGCGGTAAAAAGCGCCGAGGCCAGGATTCCTAAGAAAGGGTTTTCGGCGAAGGCCACCAGCATATTCAGGAAAAATATGTTTTCCTGTAAAGGAGCGGTGGCGTCGGTCATGGTAACCATACCCAAAAAGAGCAGGCCAAAACCCAGTATAGTTTGCCCCACGTAACGGTGCAGCCTTCTTCTGCTGAAAAAATATAAGAGCCCTCCTACGCCTATGGCGGGAAGGGCCAGGTAATCCAGTTGGAAAGATATTACCTGCGCAGTAATAGTGGTGCCGATATTGGAACCCATAATAGCGCTGACAGCTTGAGGCAGCTTCATTAAACCAGCATTTACAAACCCAACCAGCATGACAGTGGTAGTGCTGCTGCTCTGCACCAGCACTGTTACTATGATGCCCGTAATTACACCGATTATGGGTTTGCTTGTAGTTATCTCCAGGATACGCCTGAGATTATCTCCAGCAACTTTCTGCATCCCCGAGGCCATCATCTGTATGCCGACGAGGAAAAGACCCAAACCTCCCAGCATTCCTACAAATACAAACCAATTCATGTACGGGGTATCCTCCATGACAGTAGCACTGATTTATCTCTTTCTGGTAATTAGTTCTGTATAAAATGTCTTTTCCCTTTTTAAATTTAGCACAAAGCAGCAAATAAATATTAAAGCCTGCTCGCTGATTTTATGCTATAATTAACTATCCAGGCAGCACCGTACAAACAAGCAGGAACAACAAATAAACAATACAGTAACAACACAGGAAAGGTGGAAAAGCATATTATGAGTCAGAAGCATATGGATAGCGTCTCTATAGCACGAGCAGCACTGACCATCACCTTAACTCCTACCAGGGAAGCTGAAAAAGAACAAAAAGCAAAGTATTTGCAGGAGGGCATAAGATCCCTGGCAGTAGATTACGGGGGTGAATTTCTCACTTCCGTGCAAAAAGTAGTGGAAAGAGCTATCGTGGCCGCAAAAAGGGAAGGTATAATATCAGAAACGCTGCACGAAGAAGGCGCTATCGCCGGAGCTACCAAGGAAGCACTTTCGCAAATAATGCCCAAAGCTTTAGGATCAAATGTGGGCGGAAAGGTGGGTATTGCACGAAGACAGGAACATGTGGTGGTAGCTATTTTCTTTGCTATAGGCCTGCTGCACCTTAATGAAGTTGGTGTGGGAATGGGGCACCGGGTTATTTAGTAATATACCCGGACATAAGCCTCCAGGAATCTAACCCCACCTGATCAGGTTATAATTTTTCTTCCCCCGCCGTATAATAGTATAATGCCCCTGCAAACGTTCGGCTTTACCTACCACAAGTTCAACATCTTTAACAGTTTCCCCGTTAAGGTAAATAGCCCCGCTGCGTATATCTTCCCGTGCCTGCCTCTTTGAAGGGGATATGCCCGCCTGCAGTAAAAGGTCTATGATTCGTATCTCGTCTTTCTCCTGAACCGTATAGGAGGGTACATCTACAAAACCTTCTTCGATCTCTTGGGGAGTAAGGTCTTTAAGGTTGCCATAAAACAGCGCCTCTGAAATATGCTCGGCCCTGGTGAAGGCTTCTTTGCCGTGGACCATTTCTGTTACTTCGCGGGCCAGGACACGCTGTGCCTTCCTGCTGCCCGGGTCCTGCCGGAACTGCTCTTCTAACTCTTTTATTTCCTCGGGAGGAAGAAAGGTAAAATATTTTATGAATTTCAGCACGTCCCGGTCGTCTGAATTAATCCAGAACTGGTAAAATTGGTAGGGTGTGGTCTTCGCCGCATCCAACCATATGGTACCGGCTTCGGTCTTGCCAAACTTGGTCCCGTCACTTTTCATGACCAGGGGGAATGTCAAACCGTACGCCTTTTTATTGGCAATGCGCCTGATAAGTTCAATGCCCGCGGTGATATTGCCCCACTGGTCGCTTCCTCCTGCCTGCATTTCACAATCATACTCCCGGAAAAGGTTCAGGAAATCGTAAGACTGTAAAATCATGTAGCTGAATTCAGTGTAGGTGATTCCTTCCTCCAACCTGGCTTTAACTGATTCCTTGGAAAGCATGTAGCCTATGGAAAAATATTTCCCCACATCCCTGAGAAACCTGATCATTTCCATATTCCCCAACCAGCTGTAATTGTTGACCATGCGGGCCGGGTTTGACTTCGCCTCAAAATCCAGGAAACGCTCCAGCTGCAGCCTTATTTTTTCCGTCCACTGGTCTACAATATCTTCCGCGTTAAATCCTCTGGCAGCTGTTTTTCCGCTGGGGTCACCAATGAGGCCGGTCCCCCCACCTACCAGGGCGATGGGGTGATGCCCGTAGCGCTGAAAACGCATTAAACCCACGATGGGCAGAAGGCTTCCCACGTGCAAGCTGTCAGCTGTGGGGTCAAAACCGATATACAGGCTGATAGGGCCGGCATTCAGTCTGTCTGCCAGCTCTTTTTCGTCGGTGCTCTGATAAAGCAAACCTCTAAACTGCAGATCTTCTAAAATATTCATGTGCAAGTCTCCTTCTTTAACATATTAAACTGGACTTTTTTTTGCGATAGGTTCTTGAGGCCGGCCTTTTATGATACATTGCTAAAACGGTGCGGGAGTATCCACCAGGCTTACCTTCCCTTTTTCCGCGGCGATTATCTCCCCCACTACAGCCGCACCAGTTAGATTTCTAGCTTTTAACAAGCTCAGCGCCTCAGCGCCTTTCTCCTTTTTAACCGCCATGAGCAGCCCCCCTGAAGTCTGGGGGTCGCAGAGTATGTCAAGCCATATACTATCCGCTTTTTCTCCATCCTCCAAAAATTCCCAGACATATTCCCGGTTTACTTTGGCACCGCCGGGGACTAAACCCATCTCGGCCATCTCCAGGACCCCTTCCGCCAGGGGAATGGAATCCAGGTAAAATATGGCGCCGTTACCACTCTCTCTAAGCATCTCCACCGTATGGCCCAGGAGGCCAAAACCGGTAATATCAGTACAAGCCTTAACCCCGACTTCCCGCGCTACTTCAGCAGCATCTTTATTCAGGGTGGCCATCCATGCTATCATTTTCGCCAGGATCTGTTCCGAAACCATCTCGCCTTTATGGGCGGTGGTTATTATTCCCGAACCGAGGGGTTTGGTAAGAATCAACAAATCTCCGGGCCGGGCTCCCCCTTTGGTCAGGATCTCCTGCGGTGAAATCAGGCCGGTAACAGAAAGGCCATATTTAGGCTCCTCATCGGTTATGGTATGCCCTCCTACCAGTAGAGCTCCCGCCTCGGCCACTTTGGAGGCACCGCCTTTTAAAATTTCCAGCAGCACATCGGTTCCCAGGCTGTGGCAGGGAAAACAAACAATATTCATGGCCGTTAGGGGCTTGCCCCCCATGGCATACACATCACTAAGGGCATTGGCAGCAGCGATCTGACCATAATAATAAGGATCGTCAACTACCGGCGGGAAAAAATCAAGGGTTTGTATGAGTGCAATTTCGTCGTTCAGCCGGTATACGGCTGCATCATCGGGAGATTCGGTCCCTACCAGCAGGTTTTCATCTTTTTGGGGCGGCAAAAAAGGCATAATTTTGGCCAGGTCCCCCGGCCCAAGTTTGGCCGCTCAACCAGCGCTGGATGATAGATGAGTAAGCTTTACCAGTTCAGTCATGCTTAACACCTCGCCTCTTACTTGTCATTTTCAAATGCCAGCTGAACCTGTTCACAGTTCCCGTCAAGAGTATCTATATAAAGAAGGCGGTTCCGCAAAAGTGTTCCTTTGTTGAGGAGTACTTTGAGGACTTCCTGCACCTGCAGGGAAGCTACCAGGGCCGGGGTAGTGGCGGGATTCCCCAGCTGCTTTTCAATACCTTTATTCATCTCCTCTTTGTACGCACCATAGATGGCCAAAAGCCCCTTATCCCCGGGCAAAATAGTAGTTACCTGCCCATAAAACTGGGCAATGGCCCCATGAACCAGAGCCGCGTTCTTCCGGGCACAGGATTCCTGCAGCAAAAACCGTGTTTTTAAGTTGTCCAGGCAGTCTACTACCACCTGGCAGGAGTCAATTAAGTCATCCACGTTGCTCTTGGTAATATATTCCTCATATACCTTCATTTCCACAGCAGAGTTCACCTGTTTTATTCTTTCCCTGGCGACAGCGGCCTTTTTTTGTCCCAGGTTTTCCTGCGAGGAAAGGAGTTGGCGGTTGAGATTGCTTTCACTGTAAGTATCACCGTCAACCAACACCAGGCTGCCTACCCCCATCCGGGCAAGCAGTTCTCCGGCCAGCCCTCCCAAACCTCCCAGGCCTACCACTCCCACACAGGATTTGAGCAGGCGCAGTTGGCCCTGTTCCCCGCCGACTGTGCCCAGGCTGCGCTGATAGCGCTCAGGAATAATATTATTTTCCAGGGCGATTATCTCTATATCCTTCATGGAGCAGGAAAACTTTGCTGCCAGCGCCTGCTCTGCCTCCAAAGACAGTTTCCGATAGCTCGTTTCATCAGGGGCTTTCCCCTCCCGGACAGCTGACTTTAGAGCTTCCCTAATGCTGTTACTGCTATCTTCCCTCATTTAGGCATGGCCACCCCCATTTCGTTAACTGCTAAACTTTAATTTTATTCCCCTAAGCTCCACGCGCAGGACACGGTAGGTATTTACCTCTTCGTTAACTGCTAAAACTTAAATTTTATCCACCTGCGATAGGTGGAAAAATAGCCGCTCTATCACCATTTTGGAGAAGATAATCCCATTCCTGTCGGCGGCTGTTTATAAATACCTGCTTGCTCTCCCGGACCGGTATTTTAAGGGTCTTGAGGAGATCATCAATGGTGCTGCCTTCCGGCATTTCCAAATAAAAGGGCTCAGAACTTTCTCCGCCCGGATTGTATTTGCGAAGGGTAGCAAAAAGGACCACCTCTACTTTAATCACTCCTGTCACCTCCTGACCATGTAAAAAAAGCAGTTCCGGTGTAGAAATATCTTATCATAAGGACTTATGCAGGACAATGTTTATTGTATGGAAATTGTCGATAATAAGTACCTGAGAGTAACAATTACACCACTATAATTGCTTTCCATATATAGTTGGTTTCCATAATTAAACCCCGGAAGAATGTTCCGAGGCTCTGCATATGTTCTGCAACCTTTTATATAGGTCTGCAGCTATTTACCTGCTAAATTCTTTATCTGCTCCACCAGCAGGGGAAGAACTTCTTCCGCCCTGCCTTCCAGGAAATAATCGACTCTGGGGGTGAGAAAAGAACGTTCCGGGTTTATTTCAATGACCACTGCATTATAGTCCCGGGCTAAAAAGGGCAAACTGGCAGCAGGTTCAACCATCCCGGAAGTACCTATAACCAGGGCTATACGGCAGCTCTGAATTTCTGTGCGGGCTTGTTCCAGTGCAGTTCTCGGTATAGTTTCACCAAAAAATACCGCATCCGGTTTAAGGACACCGTCACAGGCAGGGCAATAAGGGGGCAGGCTGTCCATATTTATTTCCCCCACCGCATATACTGCTCTACACTCCAAACAGATCGTCCTCCTGGTATTGCCGTGAAACTCTATGACAAAGCTGTTTCCGGCTTCCTGGTGCAGCCCATCAACATTTTGGGTGATAACACTCCTCAAAATACCCATTTGCTCCAGGGCGGCCAGGGCAAGGTGGGCCGGATTCGGAAGGGCAACTTCTACCACATCCATAATCTCCTTCAATGCTACCCATGAAGCAGCAGGATTGCGAATAAAATTGTTAATATTGGCTACTTCTTCAGGATCGTACTTCTCCCACAGCCCACCTTTACCACGGAACGGCCTGATACCGCTGGCCACAGAAATACCGGCACCGGTCAAGGCCACTACTCCGCTTGCTTTTGCTAAAAGCTTGGCGGATTCCTGCACATCCACGGATTTAGATTCTTGAAAATAGTACATGGGCTGTTTTTTCTTACCCGAAATATCTTCCATAAGGAAAACCTCGCTGTTAAAAAATATTGTAACTGCGCAGCCAGAAAAATAATTATTCACTTTAAGCAAAAATGGAAATTAATTCCTATATAATAATGTATTAATGTATTAATTTGACGAAATAGACAGAGAACCTGCAAGATCTATGTTATCTGCACTTCCCCACAGTCGTTCCAGGTTGTAAAATGTGCGCTCTTCAGGTAAAAAGATATGAATAATGACGTCACCAAAATCCAGCAAAATCCACGATGCTTCCTGGTATCCTTCTAAACGTAATAACTGGTGCCTGTCTTCCGGCAGGTTTTCCAGCAGGTAATCACAAAGGGCCTTGGTTTGAATACGGGAGGCCCCGTTGCAAATCACAAAAAAGTCAGCTACTATCGAAATACTCCCTATATCCAGAAGTGTAATATCAAAAGCTTTTTTTTCGTTCAACAAACGAACTGCCTTAAAGGCAAATTCCTTTGCGTTTAACGGCAAAAATATCTCCTCCTTGGAATAAACAGTCTAATAATCTTTGCCTACAATTACGGTGACCATGGCCTTTGAATCAGGCTCGCAGTCTTCAAAAAGCTCTCCCGGCGGAAAAATCTTGGCTACTTCTCTGGCCACTTCGATACACCGTACCCGGGAAATGACCTGGCTCTGCTGATAATCCTGGCGAGGAGCATTGTCAATATTTACCACATTAAAACCTTCCTCGCTGAGAATTTCCGCCACACTGCCCGCTATACCTGATATCCCGCAGCCGTTGAGCACCTCTACCGTGATCATCTCACGGGGAAGCACCTGGTCCTGGCCCAGGTTTTCCGTAATGGAAGCAACCTGCGTTTGGTCCGGGGTCATATAGTACTCCCCGTTAAAATCCTGCCACTCCCCGGGCAGCTCCACAACGAGGCCCTCGGGCTCAAAAAGAGGCTCAAGGGTTTCATACAGCTCCTGCAGCTCTTTCCAGGTTAGATTGGTATTCAAGTACGGGGAAACCTCCCGCAGTAAACCGGAAGCGGCAAAAATACCTTCATTGGCATGGGCTGATTCCTCAGCCAGGTACTTTAATGCCACGGCCTTGTGAAGGGCCTCCTGTAAAGAGTGCCCCGCAGTTGTTTCCTGCTGTATGCTTTCCTGTTGTTCCTGTTGTTCCTGTTGTTCCTGTTGTTCCTGTGAAACTTCCTGCAAAAGGAACTCCAGGTATTCATCTGCCACCGCCATCTCCC
>SLJK01000033.1 GCA_007135125.1 Syntrophomonadaceae bacterium
GAAGTGGGTGGTTATACAGCACCGGGGACCTGTGTTTATTTTGTGAAAGATAACGGCGCGGGTTTCGATCCGGACTACTCGCACAAGGTTTTCGGAACCTTTCAGCGCCTGCATAATGCAGAAGAGTTTGAAGGCACCGGTATTGGGTTGGCCATTGTGCGGCGCATTGTGCGCCGCCACGGAGGAGAAGTCTGGGCAGAAGGCCAGGTGGACTCGGGGGCCTCCTTTTTCTTTTCCTTGCCGCAACCGTAACCATAGATTGACACCAGATTGACACCAGATTGACACAGCGACGTTGATGTTGACACGGGGACGGGGTACCTGTCAACTTTTTTGTTTAATGTGTGTGCCAGGGATAAGGAGCTATTTGTTTTATCCCCATAGCGCAATTATTTAGCAAAAGTTGACAGGTACCCCGTCCCCGTGTCAACTAGGTGGTGCAGGTGCGAAGAAAGGGGAGTGGCGATGAATGGCAGGTCGTTAGAAAGGTCTTTTTAGCAGTTGTATTATGTTATTTACTGTTAATATCTGCTATTATCTCGTTATTTCTGCTATATTATGTATGCCTATTTTTTTCTCTGTTACTCTGTTGTTCTACCGGTTACGTTGTTGTTCTCTCGGTTGCTTTGTTATTCTCTCCAGTATTCGGGTTTGTTTAAAGCATCGGCGCAAATTACTTTGCCTTTAATGAAACCAAGCAGTCCTGGGCGGAGGGCTTGAACCATCCATGCTTCTGCATATTGTTCGGGAATAGGGTATGGCGCTTCCAGGCCGAGCTTGCCTGCCGGTTCAAAACCGTGAAGCGTGTAGAATGCTGGATCTCCGAGGACGAAAACCAAGTCAACACCTGAGGTGGATAAAAACTGCAGTCCTTTTTTGATAAGTTTTCCTCCAATTCCTTGTTTCTGGGCGTCGGGGACTACTGCCAGCGGGGCTAAAATTGAGCTGCTCACCGGTTTTGGTGCGTCCATCAAGGAGGAAGTGGTGAATAAAATATGCCCTACGGCCCTTTCACCTTGAAAGGCAAGCAGTGATAAGGAAGGCTTGGCGCTGGGGTCATTTTCCAGTTTTCTGACCAACTCGGCCTCATTTTCTTGGCCAAACGCTGCTCGCTCAACATATAATACATCATCCAAATCAAGCTTTGAAGCTTTTCGGATATACATGGGGAATTTGATCCTCCGTTTCTCTGTTTTTGGCTGCGCCACCAGTTCAAAACTAGTTACTGTTTACCATCCCCGGTTGGGGGGAGCAGCGGCGGGGGGATTTTTAGAGTCTTGCAGCGTTGCTTGCTTTGTGACTGCTATTTTGGTAAAATTTATCTGAATAATACGAAAACCACTTGCAAAGAGCTTGATATTGAAAGCCGGGCTGCAAGGTGGGAGATTGTATGTGGTGGGTGTATCTCAAACTATAGCATAGGAGGTTGTAATATGTCATTAATTACATTTACGTCAAGTTTTGGTTCCGGCGGGGAGATGATTGCGCAAAAGGTGGCGGAGGAGCTGGATATTGATTTTTTCGATGATCACAGGCTGCATGAGAGAGTGCTTTCCATGGGAATTTCGAGTGCCGATCTGGAGGGACTGGACGAGAGGGCCCCGCGGCTTTTTGACAGGCTTTTTACCAATAAGCCGGCGATCTACCTGGATGTTCTCGGCTCGGTCGTCTATGACATTGCGAGTCAAGGCGAGGGAGTGCTCGTCGGGCATGGGGCGCAAGTCTTTTTGGAGGATTTTCACTGTGCGCTGCATGTGATGATCCATGCCTCTGCAGAAGCGCGGAACAAGTGGATTCGAAAAGATCAAAATCTCGGTGAAGATGCCGCCTTGCAATTGGTTCACAAAATGGACAAGCGCCTGCACGATTTTGTCCGGTATGCTTTTGAGCGTGACTGGCAGGATTCGTCGGGATATGATATAGTTATTAACCTGGAAAAAGTGGGAGTAGACTGGGCCACAAAACTTATCATTGACCTGGCCAGATCCGACGAGATTAAAGAGTGCAGCATGAAAGCAATTGAGGAGATGGAGCTCTCCTCCCTGAAGCGCAAAGTCGATGCGGCCGTCATTAAAAGCCACCTTTCTTCCACTTATACGGGCATTAATGTAGATGTTACAGGCGGCGGAAATATATATCTCAGGGGCTGGATTTCCGACAAGAATGACCTGGATAGGTTGATTAGCGTGATCAAAGAGGTGCCGGGTGTTTCCGAAGTTAAATCTGAGGCCGTCATCATGGCACCTTCCGGCTTTTGGGGGGCATAAGTTGACAGGTACCCCGTCCCCTTGTCAACTTATGCTTTTGCGTAAAGCGCTTCGTTTTTGGGAGAGTAAAGGATATCTATTTTGTTTCCTTTAAACTTTGGGTCAAGGTAGACTTTTAAATTTTCGACCTCCAAGAAACGATATTTATCTTTTTGTTCCGGTTCACCTGCGGTCACGGCAGGCTCTTCGAAGGGAGCGCATCAGATACTTTGATCTTCCATGTTTATCGTGATGACCGGGCCGACATCTTGCGAAGTTAAAAAATCGATCGCCTCCGGAGTAATATTAATTTCCATTTTGCTCACCTCACTTACCGCTGCTGTTATCCCTGCAGCCTCATAATAGCACAAGGAGCTTGCGCAGACAACAGCATTTATTTGCCGGCGTTTTGGCACGAGGCAAAGGGGTAGGAGAGGGGTATAAGAAACACGGGTAAGGTTTACGCGTTTCCTCGGCAAAATATAAGACCTTTTTCGGAAAGATGGTGATTAGAGTTAACAGCAGCATATCCAATAAAAAATTAGCATTATTTGTAGTCGCACTGGGTTCTTTTATGATGCCTTTTATGGGGTCCTCCATAAACGTTGCCCTGCCTTCCATCGGCAAGGAATTTTCCATAGACACCATCTTATTAAACTGGGTTACCACCGCCTATTTTTTGGCTTCGGTGATGTTTCTCATCCCCTTTGGTAAAATTGCCGATATTTATGGCCGGAAAAGGATATTTGCTTATGGAATTGTCATTTTTACCGCAGCTTCACTTTTAACGGCCCTTTCGACCTCTATCTTTTTGCTGATATGTTTCCGCTTTCTGCAGGGGATCGGGGGAGCCATGTTTTTCAGCACGGGGGTAGCTATTATCGCCTCTGTATCTGCGCCGGCCGAAAGGGGTAAAGCTTTAGGAATAAATGTGGCCATCGTCTTTTTGGGGCGCACTATGGGTCCCTTTCTGGGAGGGATGTTAACGCAGAATTTTGGCTGGC
>SLJK01000110.1 GCA_007135125.1 Syntrophomonadaceae bacterium
ATATTGTAAAGACCGGCATTATATACGGTGGCAAAACTAAAGCCGGTGTCAAAGAGAATGGTACAATCATCAGCTTTTACCAGCATGCTCAAACCCCAGTCAGCAAGAAAACGGGGCATCGCTACTGTATTTTCAGCCAACGTAATGACTACAACTGACATCATCAGTCACTCCTGTTCGATTCCTGCCTGCAAAAAGAAAATCTTATCCCTTAAAAAAACTCAAGCTATTTCCAACAAACGGTTGGTTATTAAGGTATATTACTTTGCATTAATTGTCAATGTACTAAATAGTTCATATACCGGCTTCGGGAAAAAATACGGGCCAATTTTGTTCAGTTAGACAAGCTGCACGTTTACATTCGCGTGCTGAATCACCTTGTAGCTTATTTTCCCCAGCTGGGGCTCGTTTTCCTCACCAATTCCGATCTTACCCATAATTATCAGGTCGCAGCCTTCTTTTTCGGCTTCCTCCAAAATAGTCTGGGCAACGTTACTCCCGCGTCTCACCAGAGTCTTTAATTCCAATCCTTCCTCGGCAAACATTTGTTGTGTTTGTTCCAGGACTTTTCTGGCTACCTCTTCGATTCCTACATAAACCATCCTGGTGGGATTGGGATGTTTTTTCAGATCGAAAGGAAAGACCGGGATAATGAAAAGCGCTATTACCTCAGCGTCATAATTCTTGGCCATCCACAGAGCTTCCTTGGTCGCCCTGATGGAGCCCTCTGAGCCCTCGGTGGGCAGTAACACTTTATACATTTCTACTTCCCTCCATTATTTTAGTTGCCTAAAAAGCAGATTTTTTACTTCCCAATACTCGCTTATTTAACCACCAAAACACGGTTTTTGATGCAGTTAATCGTTTCATTGGCCACGCTCCCCATGAAAAACCCTCCAAAAGCTCCCGTGCCTTTGTTGCCGATTACCACCAGATCGAAAGCGCCCTCTTCGGCCTCGGAACAGATTACATCGGCAGGGCGGCCTTCTTTCCAGCTTTTCTTTACTTCCAGGCCCTTTTCTTTAAAAGCTTGTGCTGCTTTATTGACAATGTTGTCTGCGTTATCAGCATATTCCTGTTCCAAAGCCTCCACATTTTTTCGCAATTCATCCCCATCAACGGTCCCGGAAGGTACGAATGCCTTATAATAATCGGTGTAAGAGGGAGTTTCAGCAACATGCAGCAGGGTTACTGCAGCATCTACCGGTTCCGCGCGCCTTATTGCTTCCTGTATTGTTTTTGAGGAGTGTTCGGAACCGTCGATGGTTACTAATATCTTATACAACTTCACATCCTCCTTTCATGCTCACGTTGTGCTCGACTTATTGAGGTGGCAAGAAAAACCTGTGATAGAAATACTTTATTCTTTAAACTTTTTGGATATTCCTGCCTGGGAGCTAGAAAATTATATGTAAAACAATAAATTGGCAGTGACCGGGCTAGTGATACAAGAAAGTAAGACATAAGGGGCCGTCGACAGTAAGGGCCCCTTTTCTCCCTGTTTCCCCCATTTGTAAGCAGGATGCATACCGGGTTAGGGTAAAGTTACTGTAGGTATTAGGAAGGGAATTATGGAATAGAAAGAGAAGAAGAACCTCACATTTAGCAGAATGTAATCACCCTAGAGGGAGGTTGAGGTTCCTCATGGATGTAATTCGTATAGTAGAGCAAAAAGTCCTTTCAACAGTAATAAGAATTGTAGAAGTTTAGAAGGAGAAGTTGACTGTTTCAGGTTTGAGAAGAAGTCAAGGCAAGAGATAGACATGCTGGGCTGTGAATTGGTAAAGGGACACTGGAAGCACTTGACGTGACCGCAGTACACCTACCTCATTCCGGCATAGGACGACTGGCCTGTTACATCGCGATTGATAAGAAACGCGAAGGAGATGGCAAGCTGGAAGATTGGTTGGCAGAATAATATTACAAGCAGAGGAGGTATAACATAACCATGGATAGGATCTTTTGGGTTGTATGCCCGGAATGCAAAAAAAGCTTTTATTGTGATTATGGACTGAGGAATTCTCAATATAAATTGATGTGCCCGTTTTGCAGTGAGCAGTTTTTTGATGTCGACAGCCCCGAAATCGATGAGCGAGTTTCCCGTTGACGCCTGCGGCAGTTACGGGGAAAGGCAAACGGAAAGCTAAGGAGGCAACTGTCGCAGCCCTCAGTGCCTACTAATAGATGTTTGTTGAGGTGAATTCTGCCGTGGAAAAAGTTTCATGTGACGTTTTATGCCTGGGAGGAGGCGGAGCCGGGGTTACCGCTGCTATTAGCGCAGCAAGGCGTGGGGCGAAAACTGTCCTGGTCTCCAAAGAGCCCCTGGGCTATGGGGATACACGGGCTTCTATGGGTATGGTTTCCTGTCCCGGCCTGGTAGATGGCGATAGCGAAGAGATTTTTTACCATGATATTATAAGGGGCGGCGAAAACCTGGGAAACTTGGAACTAGCCTCTATGATGGCCGAGAAGTGCCGAGAAGGCTGCAGTATGTTGGAGAACTTCGGTCTTCTGTTTCAAAGAGACCGTCAGGGCTGTTTCGGTGAAAAGGTGGTATATCCGGCCGGCGGGCATACATATCCCCGAACCCTGGGGTGCCCTCCCGGCGGGGGAGTGGCAATCGGCAGTGCCCTGCGCGGTGCCGTGGCCAGGCAGCAGCTGCAAGTTTTTGAGGAAGTGGCAGCGTGTGCGCTGCTTACAAAGGAGGGGCGTGTGGTCGGGGCGACCTGCTATGATCTGCCTTCGGGCGAAACCCTTGTTTTTTCGGCCGGGGCTGTTATTCTGGCTTCGGGAGGCGGGGGGTGGCTGTACTATCCTCATACCGACTGCAGCTCGGGGACAACCGGTGACGGCTTTTCCCTGGCGCTCCGGGCCGGTGCAGGCCTCCAGGACATGGAACAGGTACAGTTTATCCCCTTTGGTCTGACTCATCCACGGGACAGGTGCGGGATATTTCTCGGCGAACCCAATATTGCGGCCCCTGCGGGCCTGCTTCGCAACAGCGAGGGGAAGGTAATCCTGGAGGGGCTCAGCCGAATGACCCGTGCGGCGGTTACCAGGGTCATGGCCGAGGAACTGGCCGGGGGCGGAGGAACGGAGCACGGCGGGCTTCTTTTGGACCTTCGACCTAACCTGGAGTCGGAAAAAGGGCGTCGGATATGGGAGGTGCGCCGGCAAAGGGGGCAGTTAAACATAGTGCGGCAGGCGTACGGAGAAGAGGCTTACTACTGGAAAGAACCCTGGGATG
>SLJK01000134.1 GCA_007135125.1 Syntrophomonadaceae bacterium
AAGGGTTTTTTTCCAGCAGGTGTTTGGTTACAAGAATCATACCCGGAGTACAAAAACCACACTGGATAGCTCCTTTTTCATTAAAAGTCACCTGAATGGGGTGTAACATACCCTCCTGTGCTACTCCTTCGATAGTAAAAACCTTTCTGCCGTCTGCTTTTACCGCCAAAAGGGAGCAGGAACTAACAGGTTTCCCATCCAGAAGCACCGTACAGGTCCCACACTCTCCTTGATTGCACCCTTTTTTCGTTCCTGTCAGGCCCAGGTCCTCTCGCAGTACTTCTAACAATGTTCTGTTCACTTCTATAGTGAGTTCCTTTAATTCACCGTTTACTTCAAGTCTTATGGTCCTGTTTCTCATATCTTCATCCCTCCTGCTTCGGCAATTGCTTCCGCGACAACCACTTTGGTAACTTCCCGCTTATAGCGGGGTGAAATCAGGTCCGTTTTTAAGGGGTGTGCTGCAGAGGAAGCCCTTTCCGCGGCCTGGAATATCAACTCTGAGCTAAGCTCATTGCCCAAAAGGATCTCTGCGCCTTCAGAAGCCACAACCGGCGCAGAACTAACACCGCTCAGTACTATTTGGGCTTCAAGGCAGCGATTCCTTTCATCCGTACTGATCCTTACTGCCGCACCCACCAGCGGAAAATCAATAGAGTCCCGCAATCTAAATTTTCGGTAACAACTCTTTGAATTATCTTGAAGAGGTATTTCAATCTCCGTCAAAATCTCTCCGCTCCCGGCCAGAATGTCATTGGGAGCACGGCTATCACCTGTATAGAACTCTTCCAAGGGCAGCAACCTTGAACTATTGGGACCTACTAGCTTAATGCTTGCACCATAAGCAACCAGAACGGGCGGAATATCGGCGCAAAAAGCAGCATAGCAAGTCTCTTTTTTACCGGTAACGTGGCATACACTGCCGCCTGCTTTATAGCATGGTTCGCGTGAAGAACGCCAGAACTGTGACTGGTTATAAAAGCGACAGCGGGTATTAAGGCAAATATTTCCTCCTATTGTGGCCAGTGTGCGCAGTAGAGGAGAACCCACTTCCCAGGCAGAAGATTTTAAAGCTGGCAGTGTATCTGCAATAAGTTGCGAACTGGCGATATCATTAAGGAGACACATGGAACCAATGGTAACACTCCCGTTAGCTTTTTCCATTTTCTTAATCGACGGAATCTTTTCCAGGCTCAACAAATACTCAGGCACCTGCAATCTTTGCTTCAAAGCAACTAGAAGATCTGTGCCACCAGCAATCACAGTGCCCTTATTATTCTTATTCAACTGCTTTACGGCATCATCAATATTTTCCGGCTCATAAAATTCAAACTCGGGCAAGCGCAAAAAATATACCTCCCCCTTATTATATTTTTAATTATATTTACACTTTTAAATGGAAAAGTTGTTCAAATTCCAGGTCAAGATCACTAGTTACTTGCCACATCACCCCCAAAGCTCTGCGAGCATTAAAAGAAATAGCAGGAAAATCTTCTATTGCACTCAATTCTTTCAATAGGTTATAAGTTTGCATGACTTTTTCCTCTACCAGCTTTGGATCATCGTTATAAGATAACATCGCTATTCGCCTCTTTCTAAATTTTTTCTCTTAAATCTTGAAGCCTTTTTGACTTCAATTCAAACCTGGGCAAAGTATTCGGTTCTACTATTTCTACCCTGAAAGAAAGCCTGTGTGCATCATATAATTTTTCGGCTATTGCCTTTTGTAACTCTTGGTACCGGTTACTTCTAAATTCTGAAATAGGTTCTATTTTAACTTTAATCTGGTCAATATTCTTTTCGGTATATATTACTATCTGAAATTCGTCAATCTCCTTAAATTCTCGAATAATATCCTCAACAGCTGAGGGAAAAATATTTACCCCCTTAACAAGTTTCATATCATCAGCTCTCCCTAAAATTCCACCTTTGTAAAGATCAAACGTTCTCCCACAAGAACAAAAAGTGCTTTCTACGCGCTCTACCAAATCTCCAGTTCGGTATCGTATAAGGGGCATCGCACCCCTACCAAAGGAAGTAAGAACCAGCTCTCCCCGTTGTCCGCAGCTTAAATTTTCTGTTGTTTTTGGGTCTATAACCTCCTGTATGTAATGATCTTCAAGAATATGAAGCCCACCACTTTGTTCAGCACATTCATAACAGGTTGACCCTCCGGTTTCAGACATGCCTGGAAAATCCCCCACCTTTGCTCCCCATACTTCTTCCAGCATTTTTTTGGTTCCAGGAATGCTTGCACCTGGCTCACCTGCATGAAGTAAAAATTTTATTTTTGAATCCTTTGCGAGATTGACTCCCATCTCCTTAGCTACCTGGGCAAGCCTAATCGCATAAGTAGGAGTGGAAACAAGAACAGTCACTTCCATCTCCATTATTTTATTTATGCGATCTTCACTGGACATCCCCCCTGTTGGTATCGTCAAAGCTCCGATTCTTTCGCAGGCATAATGTGCAAGCCAAAAACCAATGAAGTTTCCATACCCTGAAGCTACCAAGCAAATATCGTTATCTCTGACACCAAAAGCATACATGCCATAACACCACATCTCGGATCCCCATTCCCAATCTTTCCAACCATCTAAGATACGCAAGGGACCACTTCCAGAGGTTCCAGAGGTTTGATGGTAACGTAAGGCAGATTCTTTTGAAATTGACATGATATCACCGAACAAGGGTTTATTTAATTGTGATTGACTTAGTTCCTTTCTGGTTAAAAAAGGAATCTTTTTTAGGTCTTCTAAAGATTTGATATCGCCAGGTTGAAAATCGACATTATCCAGTTTCCGCCTCCACAAAGGGCTTTTTTCGTAAGACCAGTTTATTAGTTTGCGAAGTTTTCGAAGCTGAAGGTCTTCCAAGCTTTCCCTCGTCATTAATTCAGTTTTGGGGTTCCAGTAAACTTGTTCCTTCATAAAAAAACCTCCTAAAAAATATACTAACCGTTTATTAAAATCGGTTTAAAATTATTTGGCACAAAGGGCTGTTCAATAATACTAAAAACTTATCAAGTTAATTATACTCTTGCACAGCCTCAATTAATAACAAAATTTGGTAAGAATAATGCTATTTGGGGAAAGGCTATTAATAAAACACTGCATACGATCAGAGCCAGCAAAAACGGCCATACACCTGAAAATATAACTTGCAAAGGAATATCTTTTGCAACACCCTTGACAACATATACATTAATGCCAACCGGTGGAGTTATACAACCCATAGTTACAACAA
>SLJK01000079.1 GCA_007135125.1 Syntrophomonadaceae bacterium
GGGGGTTACCCGCGACAACTTCCTTCTGATATAAAGAAACCCGGTCACCGTTTGGACCGGGTTAGTCTGAGGTTTTCTGCAGGCCATCAGCATCCAGGGGTTAGCTTGCAGAACATCACTCCTGAACAAGAATAAAAAGTTATCTGTTTTCTGGCCAGAGCGACTCTTACCAGCCAAATCCCCGCAGGAGTCGCAGCAACAGCGTCATGGCTTCCGCCCTGTTAATGGGCAAGTTGGGACGCAGACTGCCGTCCGGATAGCCGGTTACTGTACCTTCGGCCACCTCTCCCACGGCCCAGGCAGGAATCTGCTCGTAATCGGTATACACGGTAAGATCAGCCGGGTGCCCGAAGCCGGGGACATCCTGCAGGGCGTCGGAGATCAGCACGGCCGCTTCGATACGGGTCATCTCGTCCTGAGGCGCAAAGCGGTCACCTTTTGCTCGTACCAGCCCCGCCTCGGTCATGGCTGCGATATAGGGCTTGGCCCAGTGATCGGTCATCTGGTCGGCATCGGAGTAATTAAGCTGCAGGATGGATTCGTTTTCGACATCGCTCAGGTAAGTCAGAGTAGGGTAAAGGTGGGTTTCCCCCGGGGCCAGTCCCAGGATCCTGGCCACCATGGCAGTCAGTTCCGCCCGGGTGATAGTCCTCTCCAGACCGGCTGGCCTGACCAGGCTGGCCGGATCGTCCTCAACTTTGTAGCCTTCCAACAGTCCCAGGCCGTTCATGCGGTTGGCGGTGGGTTCTGCCCATTGCTGGGCGGCGGTGATATCGGTAAAGCTGGGCTGAATACAGCCGAAGACCACAAACCAGCCCGAATAATCGCCGTCGTTGACAGCCTTTACCGCACCGGGGCTTTGTGTATAGCTGGCCAGGGCTACCCATTTTTCGTAGTCATCGTTAAAATAGAATACCCGGGGATAACGGTCCGGGTTACCGTCCATTTTGGTGTTGTCATAGTTGAGGACAAATTCATCCCCCGGATTGCCCAGGTGCTGGGGTTCGCTCAGCGTAATATACCCGGGCTGCCTGTTGATAATCTCCCCTTCCGGCAGATCCTCTGTTTCGGGGACATCATCTGGAGTATCATCATCCTCTTCCTCCCAAACGATCAGTTCGGCCTCATCTGACAGGGGGACAGGGTCTACCTCTTCTGGTTCATACATATACTCCGCCGTCACAAAGCCGGAACCTTCACTTTCGCCCCTGTATTCGCCCTCGTTGGCAGTCGGGGTTGCAATAAGCGGATCGTCCAGGGTCCAGGTGGACTCCTCTGTGACTTCCTCCTCCAGGGCAGGGTCTGTAGACCGCAGGTGAGCGCTGTACTGCTGGGTCTCGCCTACCGCAATGGTTGCCGTTTGCGGTGTTACTTCCAGCCAAACTTCGATCTCCTCTGGCGCTTCCTGCACAATCAACACCGCTCTGCCTTCCGCCTCGATGATGGCAACATGGGTCAGGATCCTTCGATCAACACCTTCATATGCAGCATACACCAGAGTCTCGCCGGGCGCAATGCCTCTGAAAAGTCCATCGGTATCGGTCGTCTCCCCGATAGCCGTATCCATGACCTGCCAGAAGCACTCCTCAGTTACATCATCCCCCCAGGTGTCTCCCCCGTCAAAACTTAAAAATGCCCTGTACTGCTGGGTTTCACCGGTGAATATGGTGGCTTCGTCGGGCACGATTACCAGCAGCGGCGATTCCGTCTCCTGAGACAATACCGCCGGAACGGGCAACAAGAGAGAGACAACAAACAGCAGAAGCACGAATATCCCAATCCGCGCCTGGTTGCGTCTTATCTGACGCACCATTTTGCTCTCCTCCTTCCGTAAAATATTTGCACTTTTTTCCTGGATGCTACTGTATAATTCTATAAATATTTTGAATTCCCTGCCTGTTTGTATTTTTTTTAACAGGGCTTGCGAAGCCGCAACATGGGAATGCTCTCCTCTTGCAACTCACCGATAATCCGGTGGCAATCAGGCAGTTATCCATTGCTAATCCGCCGGGAAGCCCTTGCAATCTTTCGCCTCCGTATTCATCATTTTAGTTTTTAGTTTTTATGAAGGTAATTTCAACTTGACGTAGAACTTGTTTTAATATTTTATTTTTGCAAAGGGGGCAAGCTTTACAAAATGGAACTGGAAGGAAAAGTAGCAGTAGTAACAGGCGGTGGCAGCGGCATCGGGTTAGCAACCATACAGCTCCTGGGCCGAAATAAAATTAAAGTGGCCATAGTAGGACGCACTCAGAAAAAGCTGCAGGAAGCACAGGCTTTGGTGGAACGGGAAGGAGGAGAAGCACATATATTTCCCACGGATATCACCAAGCCAGATGAAGTGCGGCAGATGGCAGAGCAAGTTTACAACCACTTTGGGCGGATAGACATCCTTATTAATAATGCCGGCCTGGGTATTTTCAGAAATGTGGAAGACCTGGAAATAAGCGAATGGCATAATATGGTTGATGTAATCCTCAACGGGACCTTTTACTGCACCCACTACCTGCTGCCTTACATCTACAAGAACGACCGGGGGCACGTTATTATCATTAGTTCTTTGTGGGCCAAGGATAACTGCGCAACTTGTGCGGGTTATGTGGCGGCCAAACATGGGCAGAAAGGCTTTGCCGAATCATTAAGAGAGGAAGCCCGGAAACACAACGTAAAAGTGAGCAACATTATGCCCGGCACTGTGGATTCCCCGTTCTTCGAAAAATGCGATTGGGACGTAGATACTTCCCGGGCTCTCAAAGTTGAAGATGTGGCCGGTTTGATACTCTATGCCTTGCAAACTTCCGACCATTCGGCGGTGGAAGATGTGGTGATGCAGGCTGTTAATAGAGTTTTTCCGACGATTTGAGGCAGTAGGTGGGGAAAGCGGAGCCCCGGGGAAAGCGGGGGCTGGGAAATGAGCCAGGAAATGAACCGGGAATAATGGGCGCAGGGGTCGCAAAAGAAATAGCTTAGACGACCACCCCTTGCCAGGCAACCAGGTCCTGTGCAATAATAAAAAGTAGTTTAATCTACCTGTGCAGCCGTTACACAATTAAGGGTAATCTTGGAGCATTTTTATAAGGGGCAAGAATAGTTCTCAAGGGGCACAAATGTGCTCCACAGCTAGCGAAGTTGATAA
>SLJK01000157.1 GCA_007135125.1 Syntrophomonadaceae bacterium
CCGTAGTAAGCCACGACAAAGCCAAGCCCGGCCAGCACAGCTCCCATCAGGTAAGTCTCCGTTCCGCCAAGCCGTGCCCACACCTGGCCGCTGGCCAGGCTGCCCAGGGCTCCTCCCAGGCCAAAGCTTAGAGACGAGTAAAGGGCCTGGCCACGTCCGCGGAAAGCTCCCCTAAAATGAAGGTGTATCAGCTGGATAGCTGCCGCATGGTAAATCCCAAAGCTGGCCGCATGCAGCAGCTGAGCAGACAACAATACAGGCAGGTTTTCAATGAATAGTGCGATAACAAGCCAGCGCACTGCTGTCAGGAATAGGGAGGCCAGCAAAAGTTTCCAGGCACCGAAGCGGAGCAGCAGGCGGTGCATTACCAAAAAGACCCCTACCTCCGCAATCACCCCCAGGGCCCAGAGCTGGCCGACCACAGTCCGGCTGTAACCGTTATCCTCCAGAAAGATGGTAAAAAAAGAATAGTACGGCCCGTGGCTGGCCTGCATAAAAAAACAGGCCATAAGCAGCGCCCATACAGGAGGTTTCTTCAGAACTTCCATCAGTGAAGCGACCTGGATCGGCTGCTGCCCATCAGCAGAAAACTGTTTGGGGATGGAGTTTTCGCGGACAGCCAGGCTGCTGAACAGGATTGCCGCCAGGAGAACAAGTACTATCCAGGGTAAAATTTCAATACCGAAACGCTGAAAAACGGAGCCCAACCCGGAGACACTGGCAATAAAACCCACCGACCCCCACAGCCGTATGGAGCTGTAACGATGGAATTCATCTCCCAGCCTGGTCAGGGTAACAGCCTCAAACTGGGGAAGCACAGCATTCCAAAAAAATCCGAAAGCGGCCAGCACCAGGGCCATTTGCCAGAAATCCGCAGCTACAGTAACGCCGGAAAACAGGACAAGGGCAAACAACATCCCCACCCTGATGATCCGCACCCTTCGCCCGCTGCGGTCCGCCAACCATCCCCACACATTTGGGGCGATCACCTTGGTACCCAGGATAATTGCTATAAGAGCGCTGATCTGCTCCGGGGGAAAACCCATTTCCTGTAGATATACACTCCAGTAGGGCATAAAAGCGCCCACACTGGCAAAAAAGAAAAGATAAAAACCGGAGTGCTTCCAGTAAAACATATCTTTCATGGTTCCATCTTCATTCCTTTTCCTTCGTTTATAACATTTTCTATACTATACTATCACTGATACCGTTTCCCGCACATCTCCTGCCGCATTAACTCTCTTAACGGCGCCCGGTCTGGTTTTGATAGGCCGCAGATTCAAAAACTACTGCAGGCGTTCCTTATCTATTTTACTCTACCAGGACCCGCATTTCCACCGACAAATATTGTCAAGCAGATCCATCTTAGCTCCAAACCATTTTCCGCCACGATCTAATTATTGCTAAAAAATATGAAAAGGGATAAAATACAACCATACAGTAAAAATTGGGGCTGGCCAATTTGAGGAGCAGATAGAAATAAACCAGGCACAAAGTTTGAACCTGAGGAGGAAAACATGAAAAAAATATTTTTTGCGCTGCTTCTGATCGCTCTAGTTCTTAGCCTCTGGGCGCCGCCGTCCCTCTCCTCCGCCCGCGAGGCACTGATCAAGCTCGGTAATGAAGTCCTGTTTGAGGATCACTATCACCTGATAGAGGGGAAAAAAGTTGGGCTGATTACCAACCAGAGCGGGGTAAACAGCAGGGGGGTAAGCACCATTGAGATGCTGGAGTCTGATCCCCATGTTGACCTGGTGGCCCTCTACGGACCGGAACACGGCATAGACGGAAAAGCTGCTGCTGGGGAGTACGTGGAGTCATATACACACCCGGAGCTGCAGATACCTGTCTACAGCCTCTACGGCCCTACCAGGATGCCTACCGCTGCAATGTTACAGGACGTAGATGTTCTGCTGTATGATATTCAGGATATTGGCGCCAGGAGCTATACTTATATCTCCACCCTGCACTATTGCATGCAGGCAGGGGAAAAGAATAATACACCCCTCGTCGTCCTGGATCGTCCCAACCCTTTGGGAGGTTTAACCGTGGACGGCCCCATGATGGAGGAAAGATTCAGGACCTTTGTGGGTGTGGATATTCTTCCCAAGGCGCATGGAATGACCGTGGGGGAGTTGTCCCTCTATTTCAACCGCGCTATCGGAGCAGATCTTACCGTGGTTCCCATGGAAGACTACAAGCGCAGCATGATCTACCAGGACACCGGCCTACCCTGGATCGAGACTTCGCCCAATATTCCCGACCTGGATTCAGTCTTTGGCTACATGGCCACCGGCCTGGGAGAGGGTACAGGAGTAAGGCAGTCCGATAAATTCACCTGGATCGGCGGCGAAGGCCTGGAAGCAGACACATTTGCCCGGGCTCTCAATGAAACCAGGCTGCCGGGGGTTATTTTTATTCCGGAAACCAAAGGTGCCCGGGGCGGTGCACGGCTGCAGATCACCAATCACTATACCTTTAACCCTGCACGAACAGGAATCTATGCTCTTGCTACGGCTTTTGCCCTGGGAGATTTCCAGGTCCCCAAAAGCGGTGAGAGGCAGGAGGATATCGTAATGTTCGATAAGATTATGGGCAGCGAACTTATCGGCAACTGCCTGGAACAGGAGCTTACACCCCAGCAGATAGAAAGTAAATATGCTCCCGCTTTGGAGCAGTTCAAAAAAGAACGGGAAAAGTACCTTTTATCCCGCTACGAACCCCGCCTCGATGTTGTAGTTGATGGGCGTTTTATCACCTTCGACAGCCCCCCTTATATAAATGCCCAGGACCGCCTGATGGTGCCCTTGCGGGCTATAGCCGAAGCGATGGGAGGAGAAGCGCATTGGGAGCACGATTTGAGGAGAGCTATAATTTTGAAAGAAGGTTCCGAACTGATATTTCCTATCGGGGATAAGGTGGTCCTGGTCAACGGGGAAGAGAGGACTATGGATACAGAAGCGGTCATCGTCAAGGACCGCACCATGATCCCGCTGCGTTTTGCAGGAGAATTTCTGGGAGCTGAAGTAAACTGGAACCATTATACCCGCACCGCCTTTATCGAAAGCAGGTAAGCTCCTTTATTCTACTACTCACTTGTCAAGACCTGGGGACTCATAATAAGGTGGGGGC
>SLJK01000144.1 GCA_007135125.1 Syntrophomonadaceae bacterium
ATTATAGGTATTATATTGCTGTATGATCCCCAAAACTCGCAAACACCATTTGACAAAATAAACGTTGTTATTATAAAATCATATAGTTGTACATGAAGGAATAATAATGCATGTTTGCACCTGCGGGTACCTATTTAAATAACCGATTTATTAGCTTGAGGGAGGGAGGCATCACTACCATATGCACAACCTTATCATAGTGGGGATTAAAAAGTTCACACCATATCTTGCCCAAGAATTAGCGCAAAAAAACTTCAAAGTAACAGTAATCGATACAGATCCGCTTAAGTGCCGTGAGTTAAAAACAGAACGTTCTTTGCGGGTATTAAATGGGGATGCAACCGATCCTTCCATTTTGGAAGAAGCCGGCATTAAACGCAGTAATATTTTACTGGCATTAACGGGCTCTGACTCTATCAACCTGGAAATATGTAAAGTAGCCAAGAAAGACTTTCATACCGAAAAAACACTGGCCTGGCTAGATAATCCCCACAATGAAGATGCTTGCCAGGAGTCAGGGATTTTCCGCTGCTTTAATGTAGTTGACAAAATAACCGTGGAATTAGAAGAATCTCTGCAAAGATCCGACATGGAAAGCTACATCCGGGTGACAAAACTTTTGGAGTCTGCAAAAAAATTATTCCGGAAAGCAAATCTTTTAAAAACAGCCACTTCCAATAGAAAAGAAGTTGATCAAAAAGCGGCAGGTAAAATTGAAGGATACGAAGAAAGCGCCAAAATGATAGAAGATGTTGTCAAGCAAAGAATTATTCTACGCAAAAATGGTGATGCATAGACAGCAATAGAAAACCACTTGTTTTTAAAGTTTAAACCTTGTCGATCTCACTTCAGGGAGAAGTAGGACCAAAATGGTGAAAATCTCCAACCTCCCCAAAAGCATTGTTGCTGATAGAAGATACTTGGCTGCACCGGGAAGGGGTTCATAGGTAAGGGAGGGGCCCAGGGCACCCAGGGCAGGACCAACATTTCCCAGGCAAGATGCGGCTACTGAAAAAGAAGTGACAATGTCGTAACCCATGGCACCCAGAGACAGGGAAACGATTATAAAAATTAAGAAATAAAGCAGGCTGAACCCCACGATATTGTGCACCAGGTTTTCGGGAATTACCCGCCCGCCTAACCTGAGGGAAATAACAGCAGAAGGATGCAGGGTTTTTTTAATTTCACGAAGACCATATTTAAGCAGGATCAAGATGCGGATCTGCTTCATACCCCCGCCGGTAGAACCTCCGGACCCGCCCAGGAACATTAAAAAGAAAAGGATCATCTTGCCCAGTGCCGGCCAACTGTCAAAGTCTGCCGTTGCATAGCCCGTGGTGGTCACAATTGCTATCACCTGGAAAATGGCTTTTCTGGTAGCTTCACCCGGTGATCCTTCATAGAGAGGATAGATAATTATTACCATGGCAATTGCCGCTACGCAAATTACCAGGAGGTAGAAACGAAACTCCATGTCCCGAAAAAGTTGTCGCCACCTGTGGCGCCAAATCCCATAATAAAGGGTAAAATTACCCCCCGCCAGAAGCATGAAAAATATAATTATTATTTCGACACGAGCACTGCCAAATGCAGCTATACTGTCATTATAAGTTGAAAACCCACCGGTGGGCATTGTTGTAAAAGTATGGTTCAAGGCATCAAAAATACTCAGCCCGCAAAACAATAATAATATAAATTCCGCCGCTGAAATAACCAGGTAGATAAGCCACAGCATTTTAGCGGTCTCGGCAATCCGGGGAACCACACGATCCGGTCCGGGCCCCGGTATCTCGGCCTTAAGCAGGTAGAAACTGCGAACGCCCAGCCTGGGAAGTAAAGCGATAAAAAGAGCGATAATCCCCATTCCCCCTAGCCACTGGGTCAGGCTTCTCCATAAAAGGATGGAGCGGGGCAGTACTTCTATATCAATGAGCACTGTGGCGCCGGTGGTCGTAAAACCTGACATACTTTCAAAAAATGCGTTCACAAAACTGTTCAGGCTGCCCGAAAGCAGGTAGGGAAGCGTTCCCAGCAGTGCAGCAAAGCTCCATGCCAGGACCACAAAAGTAAAGCTTTCTTTGATGGATAGGTCCTCGGGAGGGCCTGACCCGTGCCTAAGCATCAGACCTCCTGTTATCGATAACACTGCAGGGATCAAAAAGGACAAAAATACAGTGCCCCTGTCCGTAATAGACCAGGCCAGGGGCAACAGCATTACAAGACCAAGATAAAAAAGAAGGGTCCCCAGCAGGTAACCCAGAACCTTTAGACGCATTATTAAACACCTTCTTATTTAAATGAGCCCGGCATTCTTCTTCTCCCGGAGATCAACTTTGTTGGTACTGTTACCGGCAAAGAGGTGGTCGATCTGCTCATTCAACTTCGGGCTGGCAAAAACTATAACCCGGTCCCCCGGCAGGAGGGTATTATCACCACGGGGCATGATAATTTCTGAGCCCCTGATAATGGCACCCAGTAGAATTCCTTTGGGTATGCCCGCATTCCGTATCTCTTTATGGGCAACCCTTGCTTTGGGGGGAATTTTAAGCTCCAGTATCTCTACTTTCCCATCTTCTAAAAGGGACATAGAAACGACATCACCTTTGCGTGTCAGCCTCAGAATTTGCGCGGCTGTCAAAAGGCGCGGACTAATAACATGCTTAATACCCAAACTGTGAAAGATGGAAAAGTACTCCTGGTTGATAACTTCACAGATAGTTTTTTTCACTCCAAATTGCTTGGCCAGAACTGAAGCCAGGATATTGGTTCTGTCATCTCCTGTAACAGCGACCAGGACATCGGCATCCTGAATCTCTTCCTGCTTCAAAAAGGATAAATCGGTGGCATCACCCTGCAGGATCAGGGTTTTTTTAAGGCTGCCGGCAATCTGTTCGCAGCAATGGGGGTCTTTTTCAATAAGTTTAACGTTTAAATGTTGCTTCTTATCTAACTCCAGCATGGCGGCCAACTGCAGCCCGATCCTACCACCACCGAGAATTGACACGTTATGCGTTTTGGGTTCTTTCTTCTGCAATAACCAGCTTATCTCGGTCAACAAAGTCTTTTTGCCCGTAATGAACACTTTATCACCGGGATGTATAACA
>SLJK01000136.1 GCA_007135125.1 Syntrophomonadaceae bacterium
AATATTTTATTATCACAAACATGATCTGTAGCTGCATACATTTGCTGCGGTTTACTGCAGTTTTCTGCTGCTACCACCGGGCAAGGGCGTATGGAAAGGAATATCCCTGCCGATATTGAGCGGAATAATATCGTTAAGTCTGTAGATACTTGCTTTTTCCAATCTCCATTGTTTATTGAAAACCATGGTCAGTTTGTAGAAAAAGTCGGACTTATTGCCAAAGCGTAGATCCATCAGCTTGACAAAAGTTTTGCCTTTTTCTTCCCATTGGTCAATATAATAGAAGGAAGTGAATTGCTGAAAAAAACGTCCAGGTGCAGTCTGAAGTGCTTTTAGGGTCAATGGCGTCAAGGTCTTTTTATCCAGAAACAGGATGCTATTAATTTGTTGTCCAAAGTAATGCATCGTGCCCCGGGTTACCTGCAGGGGGCTATCTATCAAAAAGTCCCAACTAGCTATACCCCGAAGAGCAGGCATAACAGCCAGTTTTTCGGTATGAGATTTCAGGTTAAAATGTTTTTTTAAAAAGTTTTCTACCTGCAGTCGCATTTTCCAGCGCAGTACGAGATATGCCGCAAAGAGTATCAGGGACACTACTGCTGCCAGCCGCGGTTTCTGGTAAGCTACAAAGACAGGAGCAAAGAATAATAACAACACAGGATCCATAAACATCAACAGGTTTCCGGTGCGCTTTTTACTCGATAAGGGCCACCACAGTGTTGCCCCGTAAGAATTGAAAAAATCAAGTGTAACGTGGGAAAGTGCTCCTATTACTGCCCACAGGAAATAGAGCCATAAGCTTCCTCCAAAATCAACATAAACAATACCGGCTATGGCAGCAGAGATAAGGAGAATGCCGCTCAGGGAATGGGAAATACCCCTGTGATGGCGGAGAAAAGAATAGTCTCCTTTAAGCTTGGTTATAACATCAAGATCCGGTGCCACTGCACCGAAAACTGCCGCACAGTAGATGGGATTATAAGGCGAAAGGGGTTGCCCTGAAAGTGCTCCCACACCCACACCTACTATGGCGTGTGTAAAAGGGTCCATCTGTTAAGCCTCCATTATTAGCAGTGTTTGCCAAGAATTTACGCCTATCTTACGATTAGTGCAAGAACAAGTCAAGAATTTCAGGGTTGTTATTTATAAAATATATATTTATTAAGTCTATCATAATTGCCTTCTTCTACTTTTCATCATACAATATAATTGGCAAAGGGTAAATATCTTCTGCAAGAGTAACGCTACCGGGAATGATGGGCCGAACAGAAATAATGATTTGGAGACAGCTGCGATGACTAAAGATAATATGTGGTTGGAGCATTTAAAAAAGCAATATCCTCAAAAATTAGCTGCCGAAGAAGAGATTTTTGCTAATATCCACCCCGGGGATAGAATTTTTGTGGGGACCGGTTGCGGAGAACCGCAATACCTGGTGGAAGCCCTTGTCAGGTACGTGGAATCTAATCCAAAGGCATTTTTTGATGCCGAGATACTTCAAGTTTTTACCCTTGGGGTTGCTCCTTATACCGATGAAAAATTTCGCCGTAATTTTCGCCACAATTCATTTTTCATTGGCCACAATACCCGGGAAGCTGTTAATAACGGATTGGCAGATTATACGCCAATTTTCCTTTCTGATGTCCCGCCACTATTTTCTCGCCGCTTTATTCCGCTGGATGTTGTACTGGTACAGACTTCACCCCCGGATGTGCACGGCTATCTCAGCCTGGGTATAAGTGTGGATATTGTCAAGGCAGCGGTTGATAGTGCTCAAAAGGTGATAGCGCAGGTTAACTCTTATATGCCCAGGGTCCATGGAGACTCCTTTATCCACCTGCGAGATGTAGACTATATTATACCTCGAGATGAACCTTTGCTGGAGTATCAAGGAGAGGTGCCCGGTGAAATTGCCCGGCGTATTGGAGAATACGTTTCGCATATTATTGAAGATGGTGATACCATTCAGGTCGGTTATGGAGACATCCCCAGTGGTGTAGTGGGGAACTTATACGAGAAAAAGAACCTGGGGGTTCATACAGAACTATTAAGTGATGGTGTTGTCAAGCTGATTGAAAAGGGTGTCGTTGATAATAGCAAAAAGAGTCTTCTGCGCGGTAAAACGGTAGCTGCTTTTTGCATGGGTAGCAGGGAGAGCTACGACTTTTTAAATGATAATCCAGCTGTGGAATTCAGGACGGTTGATTTTACCAATAACCCGCTGGTAATTGCGCGAAATCGAAATATGGTGGCGATCAATACTGCTTTGGAAATTGATTTAACGGGGCAAGCTACTGCCGAGTCCAGGGGGCATAAATTTTATAGTGGTATAGGTGGGCAGGCTGATTTTATGCGAGGTGCGGTACTTTCCGAAGGGGGGAAAACCATACTGGCCCTCCAATCAACTGCCCGGAGAGGCTCTGTTTCCCGTATTGTTCCTTTGCTCGGGGAGGGAGCGGGAGTGACATTGACCCGTGGTGACCTCCACTACGTGATAACCGAATATGGTATTGCTTACCTGCACGGCAAAAATATCAGGGAGAGGGCTATGGCTCTTATCGCCATTGCTCATCCTGATTTCAGGACCTGGCTTATTGAAGAAGCTAAAAAGTTAGCCCTTATTTATAAGGACCAGGCTTACCTTCCGGGCAAAAGGGGTGAATATCCGGAAGAACTGGAGACATACAGAACCACAAAGAGCGGTCTCAAACTGCTACTGCGGCCGGTGAAGATTAGCGACGAGACCCTGCTGAAAGATTTTTTCTATTCGCTTTCTGATAAGAGTATGTACAAGAGGTTTTTGACAAGAAGAAGAGATATGCCTCATTACATGTTGCAGGATATGTTTGTAGTGATAGATTATACCCGGGAGATGGTCATCCTGGCCGTCAAAGAACTGGAAGGCATGGAAACCATCGTCGGAGTTGGTCAGTTCGGGATTGACGAGTCCAGTCACACGGCAGAGGTGGCGCTGGTAGTGGGGGATGAATACCAGAATATGGGTATCGGGACGGAGTTGCTTTCCTACCTCATTTACTTAGCCAAGAAACAAGGA
>SLJK01000073.1 GCA_007135125.1 Syntrophomonadaceae bacterium
CCAGAAACCGGAGAGATCTGGCAGAGCGAGCACGGAGAGCGGGACGGTGATGAGATTAACATCATCTACGGAGGCAACAACTATGGGTGGCCGATAGCCACCTATGGCTGCACCTATGCAACCGGGCAGGATATCGGAGTATTTCCTGAAGATCGAGATGATACGATCAATCCGGTGCATTACTGGGAGTGCGGTAGCGGCGGATTCCCGCCTGCCGGGATGACCTTTTATGATGCTGACGGGTTTGCTGGCTGGCAGGGAGACCTCTTTGTCGGCGGTTTGGCAAGTGAATACCTGGCCCACTTCCGGCTCACTGATGATGGCCTTGAAGAGCTTGCCCCGCTGCTTGCAGATGAAGGCTGGCGCGTCCGTGACGTAATTGTCGGTCATCATGATGGAGCGCTCTATGCTGCTGTCGAAGGCCGCAGCGTTTCAATCGTTCGCATTGTTCCCGAATCAATAGAATAACCTTTGACCAAATACCCAGTCCCATGATAGTATAAAGATAGTACAAGTTAAATATGGACAGGTCCTCCTAGAAGCCATAAACTATATTTAGGAGGATGAGAATTATGTGCAGCTGATTAAGGTTGCACTCCTGGAAAAGGAGCTAAACACCCCTTTCCCGGGTATCTTTTGCATTTCCCGAAAAGGTAAAAACTTCCTCAATGGTGCTGTTTAAAGCCCTCGCAATTTTATAGGCGAGCACCAGGGAAGGGTTATACTTGTTTTTTTCAATATGCCCGATTGTTTCGCGCCGAACATTTACAATGTTGGCCAGCTGTTCCTGGGTCAGGTCGTACCTGACCCTCAATTCTTTAATGCAAGATTTATATTTTCCATTTTATGTAATCTTACTTTTCGTAGTAATAAAGTGAAAATGTAAAAGTAAGCAGAGAGGCGACGAAAGTCAAAACAATTAAAATGGCTGCCGCTTAAAACACATAACTAACAGCATTATCAACTGTTTGAATCAAACCCACCAATGGGGCCTGGACAGCTTTTCCCGCGATGCGGCAGAAGCAGAAGCGGCTATAAGAAGAATAACCGACAGAAGAGAACTTTAACGATCATTTGCCAGTGTTGCAGTGCCACTTATATAATATTTTTGACTTTATGAATATTTGGAATTTGAGATTTCCACCAGCATTACAGTATAATGGGAAAAGAACTGTATAGTGATAAATTTATCGGATTTTTGGGGGGAGTAAATTGATTAAAGTAACACAAAAAGCAGCTGACAAAATAGAAGAACTAATGAAAAAGGAAGGTGGGAGAGAAAAACAGGTACGCATTAACCTGGATAGTGTAACCTGAGGGGGCCCAAGTTTTAGCCTGGCTCTGGAAGAGCCGAGCAATTATATTGGGGATGAAGAGGTTTCTGTTCGCGGCATGAGGATTGTTTATGAGAGCCAATTAGCACGCTATTTAGCAGGAAAGATGCTTGATTTCACCACTGGAAACTTTGCCCCAGAATTTAAAGTCCAGGACTTTCGTCCTGGAGAGTGATACCCAGCAAATAAAAAAAGACAATAAAAATATTTGCGTAAAATTTTGAAAGGACTAATTATGGGTAAAATTTTCCTAATATAATTTTATCATGGCTTATTCCGGAAATATTAAGCAATTTGGTGCCAGAGGTGTTAAATGCCTTTTATTATTTTTGATTTCATGGCACATGAACCCTAGGTTCGAACTGGGAAACAGTACTGGCATCTGGTTCGCCTAAAGAATTCCGGAGGGCTGTAGCAGTCCATAGCAGGGCAGAATGTGGAGATAGCGAGCACTGACGTCTTTTATTGGCCGTAACCTTGACTTGTGACATGAAATGATGAAGGTGGTTTAAACTTTGAACAGTGTCATAAATGGAATAATGGGTTTATGTGTGGGGGATGCCTTAGGAGTTCCGGTTGAGTTTAAGAAAAGAGATGAACTAAAAAGAAAACCGGTAGAAAATATGCTGTGGGGTATGGAACCCATAACCAACCGGCAGGGACCTGGTCCGACGATACCAGCATGAGCCTCTGCTTATTAGATAGCCTTTCCCAGGGATTGGATTACCAGGATATCATGAGAAAGTTTCTTGAGTGGTATGATGAGGGGGCATATACGCCTTACGGAGAAGTTTTTGATATAGGTGGGACCACCAGGGAAGCTTTAGAACGTTTTGTTAAGGGAACACCACCTTTAAATTGCGGCGGGTCTTCCGAGCGTGATAATGGAAACGGCGGAATATTATAGGAATCACGCTGATTACTTAGAAGAGTTCACTTTTTTTAAGCGATTGCGGGAAAAGGATTTTGCAGAACTCCCCGAGCATTTTATAAAAAGCAGTGGTTATGTGGTTGACACCCTGGAAGCTGCTCTTTGGTGTTTGCTTAATGCCAGTTCTTATAAAGAGTGTGTGCTGAAAGCAGTTAACCTGGGTGAGGATACCGATACTGTAGCTGCGGTTGCCGGTGGGCTTGCGGGCCTTTATTATGGTTATGAAGGCATTTCCAAAGAATGGCTTGACATGCTTGCCAGGCGCGATTATATTGAAAGACTATCCCATATACCATCCCACCTTAGATGAATTTACCAGGGTTTTTAATAAAACCAATCTTGTCTGTTATAATTATTTAGAAGTGCTGGAAAATCGTGGCCTTAATAATATGGAGGCCATGATTGATGATGCTATTGACACTTCCGAATTAGAGCTTTTGAAAGCGCTTCTGACCGGGGAATTTTTCTTTGGATAATCTATAGAGGAGAACATTTATTTCTACTTAGTTTACATAATATGGTAGATAAAAAAAGAGAGAGTGGGGTAGGGAGTTTGTATAAGGTTGTATGATTTTTTTTCGATACGCTCTTGACTCTCCTTAAACGTGACAGTTCGTTGTACGGATGCGTTTATATATAGAAGATAAATATAATAGAAGTTTAGATAATTGTTTAGCATCTGTTAGTGGACATGATAAAACAGGCATAAATGGTCACGAAAACTCGGTCACCTGCAAAATGTTTAAGCGGTTAATAATTGGCCATTAAAGAATCATTAGAGAATATGGAGAACAGAGGACAAAAAGAACGGCAAACTATTAGGAAGCCGCTATGCAAGGGATTTAGTTGCACCTCTTCTACTAAGTTAACATAATATATATTATAGGACGTTACAAGTTGAGCTTTAACGGTTTAAAATCTTAATAATCGCCTCTCTTCCCTCTTCCCCTCTGCCCTTTTAATTAATGTCTTCTCTTTTGTCGGATAATATTATTATTTATAAGGGGTTGACAGGAAAAGAAAAAATGTATAACATAGATTCAATTGAATACTTTAAAGGCAATGAGCAGGACCAGTAGGAAAAAAAGAAGTGTTCAGAGAGTTGCCACCCACCATGCTGAAAGAGCAACCCTTCTTTATTCTGAAACTCCCCTGTGAGCAGCCGGCTGAAAACCATATTTTTAAGCAGGGATAGTAAGTCGGGACGGCACTTTTCCGTTATAAAAAGAACACTTAAGCGAGCAGGCGCACCTGCTAAGTAGAGTGGTACCGCGGAGGGCATACCTTTCGTCTCTATTTTGTTTTATAATTTGGCGAGAGGTTTTTTTATTGATAATTTTATGATGAGGTGGTTATAATGAGCAATAGAATTATGATTTTTGACAGCACCTTGAGAGACGGCGAACAAACACCCGGGGCGAAACTAAACGCCCAGGAAAAATTAGAGATTGCCCGGCAACTTGCCCGTTTAAATGTTGATGTTATCGAGGCAGGGTTCCCCATTTCTTCCGGAGGAGATTTGCGAGCTGTGCAGGGAATCTCCAGGGAAATTAAGGGCCCGGTGATTACCGCTCTGGCCAGGACGGTGAAAGAAGATATTGATTGCGCCTGGGATTCTATAAGGGAAGCTGAAAAGCCACGCATTCATGTTTTCCTGGCAGCTTCTGATATTCACATGGAGAAAAAGCTGCGCAGGGGTCCCGATGAGTGCCTGCAGGAAGCCATCCAGGCTGTAAAATATGCTAAAAGCTTAACCAATGATGTGGAATACTCCCTGGAGGATGCGACGAGGGCCCGTGAGGATTATATTTTAAAAGTAATAGAAGCCGTTATAGACGCCGGAGCTACCGTGGTAAACATACCTGATACAGTCGGTTATGCTGTGCCGGATGATTTCGGCAAATTAATACAAAAAATTATGCACAAGGTCCCTAATATAAATAAAGCAACAATTAGCGTTCACTGCCATAATGATTTGGGCTTGGCGGTGAGTAATTCTTTGGAAGCTGTTAAGTACGGCGCCAGGCAGATCGAGTGCAATATCAACGGGATCGGAGAAAGGGCCGGCAATGCCGCGCTTGAAGAAATTGTAACGGCAATGTCCATAAGAAAAGATGCCTTTCCATATGATACGGAAATTAAGTTAAACGAAATCTACCGCACCAGCCGGCTGGTAAGTAAGCTGACAGGGATTCCTATTCCAGTAAATAAGGCCGTAATAGGAATAAATGCTTTCGCCCATTCTTCTGGCATTCACCAGGACGGGGTGCTTAAGGACAAAGAAACTTATGAAATAATCAATGCAGATTTAATAGGAGGACAAGCTGGACAGATGGTGCTCACGGCTCGTTCCGGCAGGCATGCGGTGCGTCACCAGTTGGAAGCCATGAATTTCGAACTGTCGGAAGAAGAATTTGAAGGTTTTTTCGTGCGCTTTAAGGAATTGGCTGATAAAAAGAAAGAAGTGTATAGGGAAGACTTAGAAGCCCTAATTGTGGATGTTTCGTATACAGTGCCTACGTATGAACTGGAATATGTCCAGACCGTTAGCGGTACCAGGACCATTCCTGCGGCAGTGGTTAGGCTCAATAAGGGCGAGGAAAGTTTTGAGGAAGTTGCCTCAGGGGCTGGGCCTATCGATGCTGCTTACAAGGCAATAGATAAGATTACAGGACTCAATACCCGTCTGGAAAACTATAACTTGGCAGCTGTTACTCGGGGAATGGATGCCTTGGGTGAAGTATCTATAAAAGTTACCTACAAAGATAAAACACTTATCGGTCGCGGTGTTAGTACGGATATTGTTGAAGCAAGTGTTAAAGCTTATATAGATAGCTTAAATAAGCATATTCGTATGCTCTCCTATGCCAATAACAACCATAATCATAAAAGCAGCAACCAGAAATCATCTACAGGACAATATATATAGAAAGATATATAGAAAGGTGGCTGCTCAGTTATGAAAGGTTTAACCGTAAAACAAAGAAAAATTTTGGATTTTATTAGAGAAGAAGTATTGTTAAAAAATTACCCTCCCTCAGTGAGAGAGATATGCGAAAAAATGAATCTTAGTTCCAGCTCCACTGTCCACGCACATTTGAAAGCTCTGGAGAAAAAAGAATACATTAAAAGAGACTCCACTAAACCGCGGGCTTTAGAACTCCTGGATCCGTCGCAAAAAAGTGATCAGAATAAAAAGCCCCGCTTAGTTCCACTGGTGGGTCAGGTTACAGCTGGTACTCCTTTACTCGCAGAAGAAAATATTGAAAGCTACATGTTTTTACCGGAAAATGCAGCCAAAGGCGAAGTTGTTTTTCTGTTTCGTGTTAGAGGAGACAGCATGTCCGGTGCTGGTATTTTTGAAGGTGACTTTCTTATTGTAAGAGAGCAATTCGTTGCAGAAAACGGCGAAATTGTGGTTGCCCTTACTGAAGAAGAAGAAACTACTGTTAAAAGATATTACCAGGAAAAGGGTCAAATCCGTCTACAGCCGGAAAATCCCGCATACAGAACTATTATAACAACCAATAATGGACGTATCCTGGGCAAAGTTATAGGATTATTGCGTTCCTATGAATAGCTATAGAATCTTTTTTAAGATGTTAGAGAGGCCCAGTAAAACATGCTGGTAACTGAGGCCACCCTGTATGTATACAACCCAGGGTTCACGTAAGGGGCCATCTGCACTGAATTCGCTTGAAGAGCCCTGCACAAAAGTCCCTGCTGCCATAAGTATCGGATCTTTGTAGCCAGCTGTTACCCCAGCTACAGGTGTAACAAAAGAATTTACCGGCGAACAGCTCTGGACAGCCTGGCAAAATGCCTCCAGTTCTTCCCTGTTTTTTAGGCGAACTGCCTGGACGATATCCCCCCTATTTTTATTTGCGGGCGGATCTACTTCGTACCCGGCCATTTCAAGCGAATCGGCAATAAGCACCGCTCCTTTAAGTGCTTCTCCCACCAGGTGAGGAGCATGAAAAAGGCCCTGAAAATAGGGTCTTTTATTATGGACAAATGCACCCAAGTCTTTTCCCAGTCCTGGGGCAGAAGCAGCACAACTGATGGAGGATATAAGACGAGCATTGCCTACTATATAACCACCGGTAGGTGTAATACCTCCACCAGGATTTTTTATAAGGGAACCAGCTATAATATCAGCGCCTACCTCCAGGGGTTCTTTTTTTTGCACAAATTCCCCGTAACAATTATCAACCATAATAACCGCTTGTGAGTTCATGGAGCGGATTTTTTTTATGAGCTCGTCCAAATCTTCTATAGTCAATGACTTCCTGAAATATGTATATCCCCTGGAACGCTGTATATATATTACCCTGGTGGGTTCCTGTAATATAGCCTTTATTTTGCTTTCTTTATCTGGTTGCTTAAAATCATTTTCTTCTATACACTGGAAAGAAATATTCCATTCTGCAAGTGTCCCCCCCTCCTCCTTTTTCGATCCTCTTAAGGCCCGGGATAGAGTATCATATGGTTCTCCCGTTACTGATACGAGGCGGTCTCCCGGACGCAAAAGTCCTCTTAAAGAGGTATAAAGTGTATGGGTTCCCGAAACAAAATGTGGCCTCACCAGGGCTTTTTCTCCCCGGAAGACCCTTGCAAAAAGAGTTTCTAGTTTTTCGCGTCCCTCGTCACCATAACCATATCCCTCTGTTGAGTGAAAGTAGTCATCAGAGATCTTCTCTTCCCGGAATGCTTTTAAGACCTTGGCCTGGTTGAAAAGTGAGTTTTCATTTATGAGCTGTTGTATTCCGGCAGTATTCTTTTCTGCTTCCGAGATTATTTTCACAATAGCGGGGTCAATTTCCAGTAAATTCCACCATTCTTCCAGGAAAACTCCACTCCTTTTTATGTTTGGGCACTTTTTTGTGGTCCTTTTTCAAAAGAAGATAATTCTTTGGCGAACTTTTCTTTTACTTCTGCTTCTACCTGAACGTATTGTTCCTGGTATTCTATTTTTAAGACCCTGCCTTTTTCGTAGAGACGGTGAAAAGATGGCCACCTGTCATAGGGGATGAACAGTTTCATGCGTATTTCATTGCTCTTGAGGTTGCTCTCAATCTTTTCTTGTAGCTCGGTGATTCCGAGCATTTTTTCTGCGGATATAAAAACAGAGGAGGGATATCCCCGTCTTAGTTTTTGTTCGAGTGCTGCAAATTCTTTATTAGAGAGGGCGTCAATTTTATTGAAAATAACTACCTGCTGTTTTTCGTCGATACCCAGGCGTGAGAGAATTTCGTTCACAGAAGACATAAGTTTACCAAGCTCCGGGCTGGTTATATCAACAACATGTAGCAAGAGGTCTGCTTCTTGTAGTTCTTCGAGGGTAGCGCTGAAAGCTTCGATTAATTGAGGAGGCAGATCTTTAATAAAGCCGACGGTATCGGACAATAGTACATTTTCACCACTTTCCTGAGGTAGTTCCCTGACAGCAGGATCTAAGGTTGCAAATAACTTGTTTTCGGTAAAAACTTGCGAATTCGTAAGAGCATTTAAAAGGGTCGATTTGCCGGCATTGGTATAACCGACAAGCGCTACCAGTAGATAACCCTTGTCCCTGCGGCTTTTGCGGTGTAGATCCCTGTGTTTTCTTATCTCATTAATTTCTTTTTTTAAAGAAGAAATTTTCTTTTTAATACGTCTTCTATCGACTTCTAACTTTGTTTCCCCGGGACCTCGTGTGCCGATCCCTCCTCCCAGACGTGATAGTTGAACTCCTCGCCCGGTTAAGCGCGGTAAAAGATAGTTTAACTGTGCTAGTTCAACTTGCAGCCTTCCCTGGCGAGAGAGAGCTCGGCGGGCAAATATATCGAGTATCAGTGCAGTACGGTCAATTATCTTTCCTCCTATTAGATTTTCTAGATTTCTAAGCTGTGTAGGTGATAGTTCTCCATTAATAACAAGGAGATCGGCAGCCATTTCATCCATGGCTGTCCCTAATTCAAGGGCCTTTCCTTTGCCGATATAATAGGCAGGATCAATTTTTTCTCTTTTTTGTTGGGCCTCTGCTATTACTTTTCCCCCCGCAGTTTCTGCTAAAAGCTTAATTTCTTCCATAGATGAGGACTGATTATCCTCTTCTTGTGTTTGCAAGTCAACGATAATCACTTTTTCCCCGTTTTTTTTGATCTTAATTCACCTCGCTCCTTAGATGGCGAAAACTATTTCTAGAGATTAATACTACTACTCAGCATTCTCTGCCGTTGTTTCTGATGGCGCAAGATTAATAGATAAGTTCCGAAAAGGAATTATAGTTGAAACAGCATGTTTGTAGACAAGCTGCTGTTTTCCTTCAACATCAAGGAGAATGGTAAAATTATCGAAACTGCGGATTTGGCCTTTAATCTGGTATCCGTTAACTAGAAAAATTGTACTTTGCATATTTTCTTTTCGAAGTTGGTTTAAAATGTTGTCCTGTAAGTTGAATGAGCCTTTTGTCATATTAATCTCCTCCTATCTCTCATTAATTAACCTATTCGGGATGTTCAGTTAATATCCTTTTACTTTTTTGCAAATATTGCCTATAAATGGCTTCAGAGGATTTTCAGGTTTTACCTCCACCCAGGAAACCCTTGAATCAGCTTTAAACCAGGTGAACTGTCTTTTGGCGTAACGCCTGGTATCTCTTTTAAGGAGAGCGACTGTTTCTTCCCAATCTCTGATGCCATGAAGGTATTCTATCATGTGTTTGTATCCCAGTGCCTGAAGTGATTTAAGCCCGCCGTGGTAACCTTTTAATAGAAGCTCTTTTACTTCTTCTAATAAGCCTTTTTCAATCATCTTGTCTATTCTTTCGTCTATTCGAGCATAGAGTGTTTTTCTTTCCATATATAAACCGATCATGATGGTATCATAAGGGCTTATTCTTTTTTCCGTCCTTTCCCACTGTCTGGAGATAGGTTCCCCTGTTTGGTAATAAAATTCCAACGCCCTGCCGATACGCTTTTTGTCATGGGGATGGATTTTTTCAGCAGCCTGTGGATCAATATCTTGGAGCAGACAGTACATATATTTATTACCTTTGCTGCGCATTTCTTCTTCCAGGCGCTTTCTTATCCTGGGGTTAATTTTTGTTCCGCTGAAAGTATATTGATCCAGTAAGGCCTTTATATATAATCCTGTTCCCCCCACCAGAAGGGGAAGCATGCCTTGCTCATGAATATCATTGATAATCTCCGCAGCTTTTTGTTGATAATCATAGACGGAAAAATTAACATCGGGTTCGACCAAATCAATCATATGATGTGGAACGGTTTTTCTATCTTTTAATGAAGGTTTGGCAGAACCGATGTCCAGGTAGCGATATACTTGTACAGAGTCGGCAGAAACGATTTCCCCGGATAGTCTTTGTGCCAGTTCAATAGATACTTTACTTTTCCCCACAGCTGTCGGTCCTACTATTACCAGTAAAGGGATTTTTTCTTTATTATGCTGAAAATGCATGTTTGATTCTTTTCCCGCCACAATTAAGACCGCCTTTTAAAGTATTTTTCCAGTTCATTTTTGCCAATCTGGAAAAAGACCGGCCTGCCGTGGGGGCAATAAAAGGGGTTTGTGCATTTCTCCAGCTGTTCCAAAAGAGATTCTATTTCGTCTTTTGCCAGGCTTTGATTGGCTTTTATGGCTCCTTTACAGGCCAACTGCAACAAGGTGTGTTTCTTAAATTCACTATCGAAAAGATTCTGGCTGGTGACCTCTTCCAGGATATCCAACAGTACTTCGGATGTGATTACTTCCTGCAAGGCGAAGGGAACAGCCCTCAGGATAAAAGTATTGTTGCCAAATTGTTCTAGTTCCAGCCCTATCTCTTTCAGAAACTCCAACTTAGTGCTCAAGGCTTCTGCAAGAGAAAGCGGTAATTCTATGGTAAGGGGCAGAGTAGCCTGACTTTCTCCCGAATCCTCTTGTTTTTTTAACTGAATGTTTTCCCACAAAACCCTTTCATGAGCAGCATGCTGATCTAAAAAATAGAAATTTTCCCCTTTTTTGCCCTCTATTAATATATAGGAGGAAAAAACCTGTCCCAGGAATCTACCCTTGAAGAAATCGTCATTATCTAAATCCAATTTTGTTTCGAAATTATCTTCTTTTTTGTCTTTTGTAGGATAAGCCGTTCTTTCTGCAGCAGCTTCAGTTTTATTAAGAGAGGTGTCCGGTATTTTGTTTGAGGGTGAATAGTAATTTTGGGGTGCGCCGGTTTCCCTGATGGAAGTTTTGCTTTCTTCTGTGAACTTTTCGTTTTCTACGCTGAATTGTGTTCCCCTGGGAGCAGCAGTCCCTTGAGTTTTGGGGCTCCAGGAAGGAATAAAACTGCCGGAAAATGAAGTCTTAAGGGCTTTTTGCAGGAAACTATCGATTGAATCTTCGCGGTGGAAACGCACTTCAATTTTGGCAGGGTGAACGTTAACATCCATTTCTCGGGGTGGAATTTGCAAAAACAGAAAGGCTACCGGGTAACGTTTAGAGGTTACGTGGTCACGGAAGCATTTGTCCAGAGAGTTTCTTAAGAAGGAACTCCGTACATAACGGTTATTTACATAAAAAAACTGGTAATTTCTGTTGTTACGGGTATAGGTGAGGTTGCTTATATAACCACTAAGGGATATATCACCTTCAACGAAATGATCCACAGGCACCAATTCCCTGACCATATTGCTGCCGAAAAGAGAAGAAATCACGTTTAGCAGCCTGCCGTCCCCCGGGGTTTCTAAGAATGTACCGGATTCTTTTTGTATAACAAAGGAGACATCAGGCCTGGAAAGCGCCAGGATCTGTACTGTTCTGGATATCCTTGCTGTTTCAGCCGAGATTCCCTTTAAAAATTTCCTTCTGGCCGGGGTATTAAAAAACAGGTTCCTAACTGTGACCCTGGTACCAACTGGAAAACCTAATTTTTGAAACTCTTGCTCTTTTCCTGCTTCTAAAGAAAGATAACTTCCTGTCTCTTCTGTCTTATGTCTGGTTGTTAGGGAAATTTTTGAAACAGATGCTATGCTGGGTAGTGCTTCTCCCCGGAAACCCAGAGTTTTTATTATTTCAAGATCGGCCAATATTTTTATTTTGCTGGTGGCATGTCTCTGAAAAGCGAGGGGTAATTCCGCAGAGGGGATACCGCTGCCATCGTCTATAACGGTAATTTCTTCCAGTCCTCCTTTTTTCAGGGTTATTCTAATTCGTTTTGCCCCAGCGTCCAGGGCATTTTCCAGCAATTCTTTAACTACCGAAGAGGGGTTCTCTACCACCTCTCCTGCCGCTATTTGATTGGCTGTGTTTTCATCGAGTTTGTGAATGGGCACTTTCTTATTTACCTTTCTGTGGAAAGCTATTTTAAAAGTTTCTTTTGAAGTGCAAAGAGCTTGTTAAGTGCCTGCAGTGGAGTAGTATTGACTACGTTCATTTGTAGTATTTCCTGAATGATCTGTTTTTCGATTGTAGACAGTTTATCGTGTGATATTTCTTCTTTGCCCTGAAAAAAGGTTAACTGTCCCTCCTGTAGTGGGACGTTACTTCCCCAGTTATTATTCAACTTAAATTCTTCTTCGTTTGAAGAAAACTTCCCTTCCAATTCCTTGAGGATTTCCCTGGCTTTAATCAGCACCACTTCAGGCAGGCCTGCCAGACGTGCTACATTGATACCGTAACTTTTATCAGCTTTTCCGGGAACCACCTTACGTAAAAAGACCACATCTTCCCCCATTTCTTTGACCGATACAGTATAATTAGCTACACCATCCAGCTTATCTTCCAGGGAAGTTAGTTCGTGGTAGTGGGAGGAAAAAAGGACTTTAGCTTTTACCCGGTCATGGAGATATTCCAGGATGGCCCTGGCAAGACTCATCCCATCATAGGTGCTTGTGCCGCGTCCAATTTCATCTAGAATAACAATGCTTTGGGGGGTGGCCGAAGAAAGGATGGAGGCTGTTTCCTCCATCTCCACCATAAAGGTGCTGCGACCGCTACTTAGATCATCACTGGCTCCCACTCTGGTAAAGATACGTTCTACAGGTTGAAATTCCATTTCTTTGGCGGGAACAAAGCTGCCAGCTTGAGCCATTATAACCAAAAGGGCTATACTACGACAGTAAGTGCTTTTCCCAGCCATATTAGGGCCGGTTATAAGTAATACCCTTTCTTTTTCAGCATTCATAGATAAATCATTCGGTATGAAAGGATCGTCGGCGGTTTTTTCCACTACAGGATGGCGGCCGCTTTTAATCCTTAGCACATTTTCTGTAGTAAGGGCCGGTTTAACATATCCAGAGGCAGAAGCTGTCTCAGCCAAAGAAAAAATACAATCCAGGGTCCCTATTACATGTGCTGCCAATTGGATGTATTCTGTGTGAAGAACCGTTTTTTGGCGAAATTCCTCAAATAATTTGTATTCCAGGTGTCCTAATTTTTCCTCCGCGTTTAGAATCATAGCTTCCTTTTCTTTTAGCTCTTCAGTTATGAAGCGTTCAGCATTAACCAGCGTTTGTTTGCGAATATAATCCGCAGGAACAAGTTCGAGATTGGCCCGGGTGACCTCTATGTAATAGCCGAAAACTTTATTGAAACCAATTTTTAAAGACTTAATACCGGTGCGTTTTTTTTCTTCTTCCTCCCACTTTATCATCCATGCTTTACTGTTCTTGGATATCATGCGCAGTTCATCTATTTCATGATTATAACCTTTTTTAAAGATACCCCCCTCTTTTACTGAAAAAGGAGCATTTTCACTTATAGCCAGCTCCAGCTCCCGGGTCAGTTCCGAGAAATCAGGAATCTGTTCTTTCAGTTCCTGCAGCAGCCTGCTTCCTGTCTCACTTAGAAAGCCTGACAGGTGAGGAAGTACCTGAAAAGTTCTTTTTAGGCTCAGCAGGTCTCTGGGGTTTATATAGCCGAGATTCAGACGACTGCTAAGCCTTTCCAGGTCGTAAACATCGCTTAAAAGATTCCCCAAATCACTTCTTAGGGGGTGATTATCTTTTAATTCTTCTACAGCTTGCCAGCGCAGTTCAATAGATTCATTATTTAGCAGTGGCCGCACCAGCCACTTCCTAAGCAATCTTTTTCCCATAGCAGTTTTGGTTCTGTCCAGGACACCAAAAAGGGAGTTCTTTTTTTCTCTTGTCCGCATAGTCTCCATGAGTTCCAAATTTCTTATAGTAATAGCATCAAGGATGACTGCATTTTCATCCCGGGAGAATTTTATATGCCGAATATGGCCTAGTGAACCTTTCTGCATGTTTTGCACATATCTAATTGCTACAGCCGCAGAAAATATTGAGGCCCTGTTGTCGGTCAATCCTGAATTCAGCAAAACATCATTCTCAAACTGTTCTTGCAGCAGGTTTAGCGCTTCTTTTTCATTACTAAAAGGACAATCCATGCTGACCAGTGAGCTGCCCTGGCGTTTGTTTAATAGTGTTTTGCAGTGTATATCTGTTTGAAATGTGGTTTCAACAATAATTTCAGCAGGATGCAAACGGTCTATTTCGTCAAAAAGCCTGTATAAAGCTCTTTCACCTTCAAATAAATGCACCTGAAATTCACCAGTGGATACGTCAATAAAGGTTAAGCCCAGGGATTCGGGATCCTCCGTTTTGCAGATAGCGGCCAGGTAATTGTTGCGTTCTTCGTCCAGCAGGCCGTCTTCGATACGTGTTCCTGGTGTAATGATACGGGAGACCTCCCGTCTTACCAGTCCTTTTGCCTGTGACGCTTCCTCTACCTGTTCGCAGATAGCTATTTTGTGCCCGTTTTCTAAAAGCCTAGCAATATAACTTTGAACGGAATGATAAGGCACACCTGCCAGTGGAATAGCATTTTCCTTATCGGTGCTCCTGCTTGTTAAGGCTATTTCTAGTTCCTGTGAAGCGATTACTGCATCTTCAAAGAACATTTCATAAAAATCGCCTACCCGGAAAAAAAGAATTGCATCCGGATATTCTTTTTTAATGTTTTTGAACTGCTGCATCATGGGTGTCTGCTTGCTCAAGAGATTAATCACCCCAAATTCATATTTAATTCATTATATCATAAATATTTGCTCCAAAAAAAGAACTGCTGCAGCATTATAAACTTGCTGCAGCAGGTTCTTTCGCAATGAAAAACAACTACTTGATTCACCCATAAAATTCTTAAATAACTATTGGAAGTTATTTCTCACCTTCGACATTCTTTTCCCCGGTTATTCCGTAACTGATTGCATCATTAACCGTTTTCATGACATTATTAAAATCTTCTTGGGCTTTCATGAAAGATCTAACGGTAAGGTTGCTGTGCATTTGCTCTCTCAAATTGTTGAAATTTGTTACTTGCTCTTCGCCGGGTTGAACCCCTGACTGCTGTGAGAACTCAAGGGTCTTCTGTGCTTCTTGAACAGCTTGAATCAGTTCTTGGGCTGTGGGGTCGCTCTTCAGGTTATCTCCAGCTCTTTCCAGCTCTTGATACTCTTCAGTTTCTCTAATTTCTTGCCCAAGTTCTTTTGCTTTGTCTTCTAAAGACAATATCCTACCTCCTGTTCGTATAAATAAATTTGCCGGGTTTGTTTTGAAAAAACCGGCTTTTATACAGTGTACTTCTCCAGTAAAATACTATAACCTTCCTTTATAATAAAAAAGTCCGGTTTCCCGAACAAAAACGAAAAGGCTGCTAGTTAATTATTGCATTGGGGGCAAATGCCATAAAAATAAAGTTGTGTAGAGGTTATTTCATACCCCGTTTGTTTGTTAACTTTTTCCAGGAGTTGTTTATCTTCTAAAATGTCGAGGGAAAAGCCATTTGCATCTTCAACTTTACTGCATTTTTCACAGTAGACGTGGGAATGAGGAATTGTGGTTGAATCGTAGCGCAGGCCGCCGTCACCGACATTTAACTCCTGCACCAGGCCGACTTTTTTGAGGACGTCTACAGTTTTGTATACAGTGGCAAGGCTCATAGCAGGATAGTCAGGTTTTAGTTGTTGGTAGATCATCTCCACGTTAGGATGGCTTTTCGTGCCCTTTAAAATGGCATAAACAGCCATCCTTTGAGGGGTTACTTTGATTTTTTTCTCTCTTAGAGTTTCTTCAATATTTTGCATTTGCACCCTCCATCGGGAATATAAGATATTATATGATAAGAACTAGAACATATCCCTTTTCAATATATAACATTTACAACAAAAGGTCAACAATTATTTTTTAAAACGAGATATTATTATCAAGTAGCTTACCGGTTAGTGTCCAGGGTTTGGCCTCTACAATTTCCAGGTTTACCAATCGGCCTGTTAAATCTTCTTCTGTTGAAAAGTGAACTATCTTATTGGTCCGCGTGCGCCCGGTATAAATGTTTTGATCGGTCTTACTCTTTCCTTCCACCAAAATCTCTTGTTGATAGCCCAGCAGTTTGAGATTTTCCTCCAGGCTTATGTTATTCTGCACCTTGTTAATTGTTACGATTCTGCGTTTTTTTTCTTCTAAGGAAACCTGGTCTTCCATTTCTGCGGCCTTTGTTCCGCTACGGGGTGAATAAACAAAGGTAAAAGCAGCGTCGAATCTAACCTGTTGAAGCACTTCAATGCTTTCTTGAAAATCATCTTCCGTTTCGCCCGGGAAACCGACGATGATATCAGTGGTAATAGAGCATTCAGGTATTAACTTTCTGATGGTGTGAACCAGCTGCAGGTACTTTTCCTTGGTATAACCCCTGTTCATTTTCTGTAAGATTTTATTGCTGCCTGCCTGGAGGGGCAAGTGAAAATGTTCACATATTTTTTCCCCTGCTGCAATTACTTCTACCATATTTGTGGAAAAATCCCGTGGTTGTGAGGTCATAAAGCGAATACGCTGTAGCCTGCCGGTTTCATCCAATACTTCTAGGAGCTGCGCGAAACCAATATCTTCTTCCAAGTCTTTGCCGTAGGAGTTGACGTTTTGTCCCAGCAGAGTAATTTCCCGGTAACCTTCCCGGGCAAGTTCTGTGATTTCCTTGATTATTTCTCCAGGAAGCCTGCTTTTTTCCGGGCCCCTTACATAAGGAACTATGCAGTAAGTACAATAATTGTCGCACCCATGGCTAATAGGGACCCAAGCCGAGACCCCTTCCCCTCTCTTTACCGGTAAACCTTCACGCTCGCCTTCAGGCTCGATATCAATGATAGTTCTGGAGGAAAAAGGAGCCTTTTCCAGCAGTTCGGGAAAGCGGCCCAGGGAATGTGGCCCGCCTATGATATCTAGAAAAGGAAACCTTTCTGCCATTTTCCGGGCAGTGCCTCCCTGCTGCACCATGCAACCCCAGAGGACCATTAGCATTTCCGGTTTCTCTTTTTTCAAGATTTTCAGCTTGCCCAGGCGGCTGTGAACTTTTTCTTCCGCCTTTTTTCTTACTGCGCAGGTGTTTATTACAAATACATCTGCTTTTTCTTGTTCTTCAGTTGAACTATACTCCATGTTTTCAAGGTGGCCTGCCAGCACTTCGGAGTCATAAACATTCATCTGACATCCCATAGTAAGAATATAGTAATTTAACTCTTTTTTCCTGGTGGGTTGAATCATGGTATCGGACCTTTCAGTTTTTTAAAATTATCTTTTTTCATGGCTGCTCCTCTTCTGTGCTGCGTTCTTTAATAATATTTTTTGCTTCATGTAATCTGTCTGAGGGAACAAGAATTTTTGCTTCAGCCAATGGGCCGGACGTCAGACCGTAAATTGACCCGGCGGCCTCTTTTTTTACCAGTACCGGAATGCCTTCTGCTTTTAACCTTTCTTCCAGCATTTCTGTCAGAACAAGGTCTGTTTCCACTGTTAACTTAACCCATTCCTCCATCTTCAACAACACTCCTTATTGCTGCCGGATCGCAATAAATTTTAAATATCTGCAACCCGGTAAGTTTTGCCTTCCCGGGCCAGTTCCGCTGCAGGAAATATTGCCGCTGCTTCCTTTAGGTATGCTTGCGGGTCACGGTAAGGGAAAAGATGTGTGAGCAGCAGTTGCTTTACACGGCCTTCCCTGGCCAATTTTGCGGCTTGACTTGCACTGAGATGGTTAATCTTTCCTTTCTGTAAATCTGCGGCGAGCAAGTTTGATTCACATAAGAACAGCGGCGCATTTTCGGCATAATTACTGAGCTGCGGGAAGTATTCCGTATCCGAAGAGTAGACTATTTTCTTTCGGTTATGGTAGGACACGGAGACGGCATAGGACGGGACAGAGTGTACCGTCTGCAGAAAAGAAAATTGCAAAGAGCCGATTTCAAACTGTTTGTTTTCGGCAATTATTTCGATATCGAATATGTCTTTATAAGATGAAAAACGGGCAAATTCTGCTTCCGGTTCGGCAGGTGAAAATATTTTCAGGGGTAAATTTCGAAATCCATTATCAAATGCTAATTGAAGAGCATAGCGAAGTATAAAAAGATCAGAAATATGGTCGCTGTGCAGGTGGGATATAATAACTGCCGAGAGCTTGTCCAGGCCGATGTAAAATTGCAGCCTGCTCAGGACCCCATTACCACAGTCCAGCAGAATATAACAACCATCCTGCTCCAGCAGATATCCCGAACAGGTGCCTCCTGCTTCTGGAAACGGTCCATAAGACCCTAAAATTGTAAGCTTCATGGTTTGCTCAAGCACCTGCCTTTAAAGACCGGTATTGAAGGCATCGAAAGAAACAAACTCCACCAGGGCAATAGTTTGCCTCCTTTGTCCCAACTATTCTTTCCTTTACAATCTTCCTGAACGCAGAATAGACCACAACCACCAAAACCCCATGGCTGCTGCCAGTATAAGGCCTATTTCTGCTAAAGCAAAATACCTGAAGATTGTAGTTTCAGTAAACTGTAATATCAAGCAGAGCCCGACAATTATACTTGCTAGAACGATACTAAAAGAGAGCCTGTTTACCATAAAATTCAGGTCGTTTAGGATTTGTTCGACCTTGAAGATTTCTACTTTTACCTTTAGATTTCCTTCGGCACCGCGGTCTAAAATGGTGAGGAAACGTTCCGGGAAATATTCCAGCAGCCTTTTATATTTCCTGGCATTCTTATAGAGGCTTTTAATAACCCTCTTGGAAGAAAACTGTTTGCGGAATATTTCCTTGCTCATGGGTTGGGCCAGTTCAGCAATACTGAAATCCGGGGATAAATCAGTGAGCAATCCTTCTAAGGTTAAAAACGTTTTTGCCAGCAGGGTAAAATCTGCGGGAAGCCTGATGTGGTGCTTTGCTGCGATATCCATTAATTCGTGGAGACTTTGTCCAAGGTTAATTTCTTTGAGGGGTAGGTCATAATATTTTTCATGCAGGCGTTCGAGCTGCAGACGCAGCTGCCTGGGATCGGTCTGTTCGGTAACAATTCCCAGGCTCAAAATGCTGTCCAGTATCTCGTCTACATCTCTTCCCAAAAAACCCAGGAGCAGTTTGCTGAAAGCATACAGTTGTTTTTCGTCCAGTCCCCCGGCTATCCCGAAATCCAGGAAGAAAAGCCTTCCATCAGCAGGTATTATGCCAATATTACCGGGATGTGGATCCCCATGAAAATAGCCGTCCAGAAGGATTTGTTTTAAATAAGCTTTACTGAGATTTTCGGCAATTTTTCGAGGGGAAAAACCTGCTTGAAGCAAACGGTCATTTTCTTTTAGCTTAATACCTTCCACATATTCCATGGTGATAACCCTGGTACTGGTATGATCCCAGTAAATGCCGGGTATAAAAACCGTTTTGTCATCATGAAAATTCTTTTTTATCCTTTCCGCGTTCCTGGCCTCATGATAATAATTTAACTCCATATTAATAATATGGCTGAATTCATCTACAATCTCGCCGAAGTGATACATTTTGCCGAGATTTGTATATTTATCCAAAAGATGGGCAATCTCCCGCAGGATATCCAAATCCTGGGCAATAGTTTTGCGGATGTGGGGACGTTGTATTTTAATAACAACTTTTTCACCGCTCAGCAGTTCGGCGCCGTGTACCTGTCCGATAGAAGCTGCGGCGATAGGTGTTTCTTCTAGATGTTTATAAAGGGTTTCCAGGTTGCCGTGCAGTTCCTCTTCGATGATATCCTTTACCTGTGCAAAAGGGATGGGAGCAATATCGTCCTGAAGTTTTTGCAGCTCTAAAATATATTCCCGTGGCAACAGGTCGGAGCGTGTGCTCAAAAGCTGCCCGAATTTAATAAAAGTAGTCCCTAATTCTTCCATAACCATCCGTAAGCGGACGGCGTTGGAGTATTTTTTAATTCCTCTTTTTTCTTTTTTGCGAACGGAGAAACGAAGGTGCCGGGCAAATTTGCTAACACCCAACTCCTGGATCAATTGGCCAAAACCATGCCTGGCCATGGTATTAATAATTTTCTGAAACCTTCTTACGCGCCCTTTTCGTAAGATCAATTTTTCACCGCCATCTATTCCGGAAAACTAAGCTCTACAGTTTGCATATACCCGGTAGTTAGGCAAAGCAGCATGGTTTTATATTATGAACAGAGTTGGGCAAATAGCACACAAGAACTGTTATTATAAACTGCTCTGCTTTTCATCGTTTTCGCTACGGTTTATTTTTTCTTCCAAAACGCTTATTCTACTTTCCAGCTGCTTGTATTCGTCCCGTGTTACCAGGTCGCTTTTCTGCAAGGCATTTTGGACTTCGTTTTTAATATGTTGCCGGAATTCCTCCTTCTCTTTCTCCCCTCGTTCCATAATTTCTTTTAGCAAAGCCTTTGCTTCTTCACGCTGTATTTCCCCTTTTTTCACCAGGGTATCTACAGTTTTTTCTGCTTTTTCTTTTGTCATTGATAATGTTCCCCAACCTAAAGATATTAATAAATCTATCATGTCCGTACTCTCCCCTTTTCCCATTTAATTATCAAGCTCAAGCTCAAGCTCAAAGTCATTATTGTTAAATTGTTAAGCTATAAAACAATTTTACAGTTCGGTATCAATAGTACTGTATTCAATACCCTTTTCATATTTCTTATGCATATAATCTTCGTAAATATATACTAATTCTTTATCAAACAAGGTCCGCTTCATCTGCACGGTATTGCGACGTATCATGGGTAGAAGTTCTGTAGCCTCTTCTTCTGTCAGCTTGATACCATATTCCAGGAATTTTAACATAATAGCCTTGGAGCCGGAGTGTTTGCCGATAACGATTTGCCTTTCCATGCCAACATCGTCGGGGCTGAATATTTCATAGGTGCCGGGATATTTGATTACCCCGTCAGCATGTATGCCCGACTCGTGACGGAACATATTATCGCCCACTATCGGTTTGCCGGGAGGAAGAGAGCGCCCTGAAGCACGGGCCACATACTCGGAGAGTTCCCTAAACATCTGGGTGTTTAAATCCTGGTCTTTTTGAAAAAGAAATTTTAGGGCCATAGCCACCTCTTCCAGGGCGGCGTTTCCGGCTCTTTCCCCGAGCCCGTTAACCGTTACGCCCACAAAGCTGGCTCCAGCCTTTACTCCGGCCAGGGCATTGGCTGTAGCCATGCCGAAATCATTGTGAGTATGCATTTCTATCTCCATGGCGGTCTCTGCAATAAGCCTGGCAACGTTTTCATAGGTAATAAACGGTTCAAGCGTGCCTATGGTATCGCAGTATCGAAGCCTGTCAGCTCCCGCTTCCTTGGCTGCCAGGGCAAACTGGAGCAGGAAATCAAAGTCAGTGCGGGAGGCATCCTCTGCGTTAACAGATATATATAGGCCTTTTTTCTTGGCGAACTCTGTCGCCTCGACCATTCGCTTCAGAACCTCTTCCCTGCTGCTCTGCAGTTTGTGCTTAATATGGATATCCGAAGTAGAAATAGATATTGCTACTGCATCAACGCCACAATCCAAGGAATGGATAACATCATCGATATTTGCCCTGTTCCAGGCCATCAAGCTGCAGTTCAAACCCTGGGCGGCAATTTTTCTTATTACTGCTTTTTCGCTGCCTCCCATAACCGGCACACCTATTTCTAGTTGGTGTACGCCGATTTCGTCAAGCAGCTTCGCAATCCTGAGTTTTTCCTGGTTAGAAAAGATTACCCCTGCTGTTTGTTCTCCATCTCGCAAGGTAGTATCTACAATAATGACATCATTTTTTTCCAGTCCCTGCTTAAACCTGTCCATATTTCCCCCTTAAAAAGGTTTCCCCCTTTCTAAAAAAGATGTTAAGTGTTTCAACGTATCTGTCCATCTCCAAAAATTATATATTTAGTACTGGTAAGAGCAGTGAGCCCCATGGGTCCCCTGGCATGTAATTTTTGCGTGCTAATACCCATTTCAGCACCCAGGCCAAACTCAAAACCATCGGTAAAACGGGTAGAAGCGTTAATGTAAACTGCCGCTGCGTTAACCCTGGAAAGAAAAGCATGGCCGCGAGCGTAATCACTGGTCACAATAGCTTCTGAGTGTCCAGAACCATAAGTGTTAATGTGGTCTATCGCTTCTTCAAAATTCTCTACTACTTTTATGGCTAAAATCAGGTCTAGATACTCCGTTTTCCAGTCTTCTTCGACAGCAGGTTTAACACTGTTTACATATTTTTGAGTTATTTGGCATCCTCTGCACTCAACCCCCTTTTCTTCAAGTCGTTTTATAATCTGAGGCAGAAAAGAGGCAGCGATCTCCTGGTGAACCAAAAGCGTTTCCATCGCATTGCATACCCCCGGGCGATGAGTCTTAGCGTTATCAGCTATTTCAAGAGCCATATTTAGATCAGCATTGCTATCAACATAGGTATGGCAATTACCGATACCTGTTTCCAAAACAGGCACCGTTGCGTTTTCAACAACGGTTTTGATCAAGGCAGCTCCTCCCCTGGGAACCAGTACATCCAGGTACTGATTCTGCTGCATCAGCTCTGTAGCGGCGGACCTGCTTACATCTTCGATTAAAAGGACGGCATCTTCGGGAAGATCAGCCTGTTTAAGTCCTTCTCTCAAAATTTTTACCAGAGCCTTATTGGAGTTAATGGCTTCGGAACTGCCGCGCAGAACTACAGCATTTCCTGATTTAAGTCCCAGGCTGGCAGCATCTATTGTTACGTTGGGACGGGCCTCATATATAATGCCAATAACGCCGAGAGGAACACGAACCTGTCCCACCTGCAGGCCATTTGGCCTGCGCCACATAGAAGTAACCTCCCCGACAGGGTCTGGCAGTGCAATAATAGCCCTCAGACCTTCGGCCATATCCTTGATTCGCTCCGTAGTTAGCTGGAGCCGGTCGTAAAAAGCCTTTGTATACCCCTCTTTTTCCATAAGCCTATCCAGGTCCAGGCTATTTTCCTGGATAATGCTTTCCGCCTTGTTCCCCAAAAGCTGGGCGATATTTTCCAAAGCTTCATTCTTTTGCAAGGTAGAAGCCTCAGCCATAATATGGCTGGCTTTTTGAGCTTTTTTTGCTTTATCAACTACTTCTGTCATTTAAGTTCTCTCCCTTCCTGAAAAAGGCTAACGAAGAATAAGATTGTCACGATGAACTACCTCTTCACTTCCCGCATAACCAAGAATGCCTTCAATGTCCTTGGATTTGCATCCCATTATTTTTCGAAGTTCTTCAGCATTGTAATTAACCAACCCCCGAGCCACTTCTTCGCCCCCGATTCCGTTAATTCTAACGACTTCACCCCTGGTAAAATTCCCCTCAATTTCTGTAATGCCAATTGGCAAAAGGCTTTTATTATCTCCTGTTAAAGCTTTTTCTGCTCCCTTGTCCACATGGATGGCTCCTTTTAATTTTTGAGTGAACGCAATCCAGCGTTTTCTGCTTCGCAGGTGCGTATTATTGGAACTGAAGAGGGTGCACAAAGCTTCTCCTTCTAAAATTTTCCTGATGATATTTTTTTCCCGGCCGTTAGCGATAACCATGTTAATACCAGCAGTCATGGCAATTTCTGCTGCTTCCAGCTTGGTTACCATTCCACCCTTGGCCAGTATTTCTTCGGTTGTCCCTGCATATTGTTTAATCTCCGGAGTAATTTCCTGGATAAACCTGATACAGGTTGCGTCAGGATCGATTTGAGGGTTTCCAGTATATAGGCCATCTATATTGGTGAGTATAATTAGCAGATCAGCGTCTATTAGAGTTGCTGCCAGGGCAGAAAGCCTGTCATTATCCCCAAATTCTATCTCTTCTGTAGAAATGGTATCATTCTCATTAACAATGGGAATAGCTCCGTATTTAAATATATGCAGCAGGGTATTGCGTGAATTTAGATACCGTTCCCGGTTTTCAATGTCCTCCCTGGTAAGCAGGAGTTGGGCCACGGTATGGCCGTATTCCGAAAAAAACTTTTCATAATGTTGGATTAAAAGCCCCTGCCCTATAGCAGCTACTGCCTGTCTTTCCTGGATGGATACAGGTTTTTTTTTCAAACCCAAACGTCCGATACCAGCACCAACCGCTCCAGAAGAAACCAATACTACGTCTTTCCCCTGATTTTTAAGATCAGCAATCTCCATGGCCAATTTTTCTATAATTCCCAAGTTTAGCTTCCCCGACTTATAAGTAAGCAGGCGAGTACCTACCTTGATTACAATTTTTTGAATCTCATCTACATTAAAGGGTTTATTCAAGAAAATCTACTCTCCCCGGGTATCTAATTATTTTCCTAATAATTTACTTCTCTCAGCCGCTTTTTTTACAGCATGGATAGCTGCGGTCCGCAAACCGCTTTCTTCTAGCGCAATGAGTCCGGCGCTGGTAGTTCCTCCTGGTGAGGTGACTCTATTTCTCAAGACTGCGGGGTGCTCGCCGTTCTCTACCATCATCCGGGCAGCGCCAAAAACTGTTTGCGCAGCCAACATTAGCGCTGCATCTCGTTCCAGGCCCATTTCCACTCCACCATCAGCCAAAGCTTCAATAAACATGAAAGTGTAAGCCGGGCCGCTGCCGCTTAATCCTGTGGCAGCATCTAGATATTTTTCTTCCAGGGGAAGCACTTTCCCCAGCGCTTCCAGAAGGCTTATGACCTTCTTTTCTTCTTTAGTTGTGACCTGGTTTCCCTTGCTTATTACACTCATACCTTCTCCTATCAGGGAGGGAGTATTAGGCATAACCCGTATTATTTTCTGCGAACTGCCCAGGTACTCTTCAAAAAAAGAAATATTTAAACCGGCTGCCACAGAAACCACCAGATGCTCCTTCCGCAGGATAGGATTTAATTTAAGCAGCAAGCTTTCCATCTCCTGTGGTTTTACCGCCAAAAAAATAATTTCCGCTTCATCGCACAATGCGCTTAGGTCAGGGCTGGTTCTTACCTTATAATCCGCTGCCAAATCCTTGGTTTTCTCCTCGTCTTTATCAAAAACAGAAATATCATCGGGGGCGACATGTTGTTTGGAGAGTATCCCTTTGATTATTGTCGAACCCATGATTCCGCATCCTATAAAACCCAGCAATTATTTCGCCCCCTTAACAGGAAAATAGATAAAAATCCACGCCTATATTGTATTATAAAGGCCCGGGCAATGCAAGATTAAGTAAGCTTTTGCTTTCCCGGGCTTTAACGTCCTACCACACCCGCCTTGTATTTATTATTATTTTTGGAATACATTTCTTTCCAATGTTTTAAGATTGTTGTTTGTCTTGACAAAAACGAGCGATTCAGTTAAAATATTTTTGCGTAGGGGAGTAGCTCAACTGGCAGAGCAGCGGTCTCCAAAACCGCAGGCTGCGGGTTCAAGTCCTGTCTCCCCTGCCAGATGAATAATAAAGCCACGGAACCCCGTGGCTTTTCCTATTACATCAAATTTCCTAATATTTCAAGATTATAAGAGAAAAACGGTACTATATTAAATAGGATTAACCTGCATATCCTAGTGCTCCTCTTCCACTTCCACTTCCACTTCCTCTTCCTCTTCATGTTTCGGCCATCCAAGTACATAGCTAACGACTGAAACAAATACCGCTAACGGTACCGGGATAATCAAAAAGGCTCTTGCTGCAGGAGGAAAGGCTACTTCGCTTCCTGACAGAAAAATACTTTCCATCCATATTTCAAAATCAAAATAGTTTTGATAGTAAAACCATATATAAACTATAAAGGCAATGGGAACACAAATTACCTTTATCAACCTGGTAAGGATCGATGGTTTTAAAAAAATAAATGCCCAACCGACAATATGCCCGGTCGCATAAGCATTAATAAGCGCTATCAACGGTGATAGAAGGTAAATAATGCCGGCAGTGTTGTTTAAAAGAAAGTCCATAATTTTTTTCTCCATAAAAAAAATGTTTGATTATATCCTTTATATTCAACAACTTTATTAAAAATCCTTTTCATTATCAAACTTCAACATATAACTTCAAGTAGAATCCACTTTCTTAATTTCTTCAAAGATTTCGCTGCAGATTATCCTGTTACCTGCTATTAGAGAAACTTGCCTTCTCTCTGGCAATAAAATAATCTCACCCCCTGCTTCCGTGACCAGCAGGTTGCCTGCTTCAACATCCCAGGCCCCCAGGTTAATTTCCCAATAACCGTCAAGCCTGCCTGCTGCCACGCAGGCCAGATCATATGCTGCTGCGCCCATTCTGCGCAAACCCCTTACTCTCGGCACAAAATGAGCGACGTAATTGGCATTATTATCCGGGTGGGTAGCTTTATCGTAAGGGAATCCGGTGGCCAGCACTGCTTCCCGAAGAGTTTCCCTTATCGATACTTGAATCCTACTACCGTTAAGATAAGCACCGTTTCCTTTAACAGCACTGAACATCTCGTCAAGGAGGGGATTATATACCAGGCCGAGCACCGTTTCTCCCTTGTGGCGCAGGGCAACCGATATGACAAATATTGGAATTCCCCGGGCGTAGTTAGTCGTCCCATCCAGGGGGTCCACAACCCAGAGAAAATCTGATTCTTGCCGGGTCGCCCCGGACTCTTCCGCTAAAATAGCGTGCTCGGGGTAAGCCTCCCCTATGGCCTCGAGTAAATATTTTTCGGAGAGTTCATCTACTTCGGTGAGCAGTTCATAGCCGGTTGATTTAGAATCTACGCGGAGATCTTTTTTCCCGAACATTTTTATTTGCAACGCACCTGTTTCCCTAACCCATTGGGAAGCTTTTTGCGCTGTTTCCTGAAGATTGAGCACTTCATCACCTCTTTTACATTAATTCCGGTTTTGTTTTCTATTTCTGAAATAAGCCCGGCGGGCAGGATGTTAGAGGCGAGAAAGCACCTTTTCGTGAACCTTCAAATCCTTTTCGCTAAACAGGACAAAACGAACCAAATTTACATTACGGAGCGTCTTAACCTTTTCCAAGACGGTTTTTAAAGCAATTTCTGCCGCTTCTTCTATGGGATAACCGAAAGCACCAGTGGATATAGCGGGAAATGCAATTGATTGCAGGTTGTGTTCCTCAGCCAAAGCTAAGGCGTTTTTATAGCAGTCGGCGAGCAGCTTATCTTCCGGTTTATCAGCTCCGAAAACCGGTCCCAGGCAGTGTATGACATGGGAGTTAGGCAGGTTGTAACCTTTAGTAATTACCGCCTCCCCCGGCTTAATCGGGGCCAGGGGCACACCCTCTTCTTCCAGCTCCGGCCCTGCAGCGCGGTGGATAGCGCCGGCCACACCGCCGCCAGGCCTGAGTTGAGAATTAGCGGCGTTTACAACGGCACCGATATCCTTTTGTGCGGTTATATCACCTTGAACCAGCTCCACAGTAACCCCGGCAACCACTTTTTGCATTTTTAGCGGCCTCCTTTTTAAAAAATTGACCAAGCAAATTGTAAAAATGTTAACTTTTCTTAATTCTAACAGTTGCAGCCGCATATTTCAACGTAGACAAGAACCGTTTACTTGTTTTATGATATACACGTACGGCTGTATAGATCACGGCCGTAAAAAGGAGTTGATAAATGTGCTTGTCCTTGACGCCCATATTCATTGTGGGTTGACTCTTCCCTTTGAGCAAATCAGTGCTCTCTGGCGAGAGGGTAATATTGACGGTGGAGTGGTTTTTTCTCCGGTCGAGGAAATATATGACCGTTTTGACAGCAATTTTGAGGACAGCGATCTATTCCGCGAATCCAGGAAGAATGTGCATCAGTATTTGCAGTCGTTGAACGCAGAGAATATCATACCTTTCTGGTTCGTTTGGAATGATTTTATACTTCCCGCGCAGGGGTTCAAAGGAATTAAGTGGCACAGGCACTCCGACGAGCCTAACTACAACTATGATTCGCCAAAATGCCAGGAATTTATCGAGTATATTTGTTCTTTTAAGATGCCTGTTACCCTGGAAGAGGAGTTCCAGCACACCCTGGATTTCGTTAAACGCATCGACGGTAAAACCACGGTTATTATCCCCCATTTCGGCGGTTTAAACGGCGGCTACCAGAACCTGAAAAGGGCAGGAGTATTCGAAAACCCTTCCGTTTATGTGGATACAGCTTTGGCCGGTACCAGGGAAGTCGAAGATTTTGCGGAAGCATATGGGGTGGAAAGGATACTTTTCGGAAGCGACTTTCCGTTTAGCCGCCCCGTTCACGAGCGCGCTAAAATAGAGAGAGTCTTAAAAGGCGAAGACCTGCAAAAGGTACTGGGGAAAAATCTTCTACAGATAATACCGGACAAAAAATAAGCTATTGTTCCGGTGAGCCAAAGTTTACCCGGTAGAAGTCTTGCTTGATTTTTTCCAACAGCGCCTCCACACTTTCTCCACATTCAGGACAGTGATCTAACTGCCGGTTAAGTATATAACCACAAAGGCACTTAATTGCATGCATAGGAAGTCTGCCTTTCCTGCTTTTTGTTGCTGGTTCATCGGGTGTCTTGGCGTGGGGCTCGTTCTCGGACGGGGATGATGATAAAGTGCTATGTGCCTCTGGCAGCTGCTTATGCGGCTGCCCGCCGGCTACGAAAAAATTGTAGGTCGTCTTCGATTTTGTCGTTAACTAGATAGGTGTATATCATGGTGGCTGAGAGGCTGGAGTGTCCCAGGGCTTTTTGTACCAGGCGGATATTACTGGTTTTTCTGTAAAGCTCGGCTGCAAAAGTATGTCTCAGGGTATGAGGGGATATGTTTTTGTTAATATGGGCTTTACCGGCCAGCCTTTTTACCATTTCCCTGACATAGCGGTTATCCAATTTCCCCCCTTTTAAGGTGGGGAAAAAATACCGGCTCTCAGGGCTGACCTGCAGCCATTTTTTAAAAAGTTCAAGACTTTCCTTACCGGCCCATAATGTGCGCCTTTTTTTTTCTTTTCCCCCTTCAACCTTTAGCTCACCACTTTCCAGATCAACGTCTTCCCTTTTAAGGCCGGTTACCTCTGACAAGCGAAGGCCCGCTTCAAGCATGATTCTCAGCATACACAGGTTACGGATACCGGTCGGCGCTTTCGGATTGGGAATGGAGAGCAAGGCTTCCTGCTCTTCTTTTGTCAATATCTCCGGTAGCTTCCGGTAACCTGTTTCTTGATTGTTTAAAGTGCCCACACCGACACCCCCCCATATAATAATTTGTATGCGTTTGCCTCCAGGGCATCATATACCAACTTCCTGCCCCAAAAGCCTTATCTTTTTACTTTTAATTTCTTAATTCCCATATCTAAACCTTCCAGGGTGAGCTCATACATGGGGAAAATATCCCTAATTAGAGATATAGTGTAAGAACCTGTGGTGCGGTTCCAAAAATTAGAAGGTATGGGATTCAGCCATATGGAGTGGTCAAAATGGGCGGCAAGGCGCTGTAGCCAGTAAATTCCGGATTCGTTATTACTGATTGACCAATCAATAGCACCCCCTACCATGGTAAGCTCACTGGGAGCCATGCTTGCGTCGCCTACAATAATAACCTTGTATTCAGTATCCAGTTGTTGTAATAAATGCTCAGTTTTAACGGAATTACGAGGGTTACAGGAAGGATCCAGGAAAATATTTTCATAGATGCAATTATGGAAATAATAGAAACGCAGGTCCCTGAAGTGGGTTGCCCTATTAATGGCGGTAAATAGTTGGCTGCAGATTCGCATATAGGGCATCATCGAGCCGCCGGAATCCATTAACAAAGCAACCTTTACGTCGTTTTTGCGTCCCCGGTCCCATATAAGTTCCAGCAGGCCACCTTTATCTGCAGTTGCCTGAATGGTTTCATCAATATTCAGTTCCTCTTTAGGTCCTTCGTCTTTGCTGGTTAACTGCCGCAGCTTGCGCAGGGCCACTTCGAATTGCCTGACCCCTATGGTCTCGTCGGTACGAAAACCTTTAAATTTGCGTTCCCCGGCGACTTTGACGGCAGACTTATTGACCGATTCGCCGCCAATACGAACTCCTGCAGGGTGATACCCCGAATGACCGAAAGGCGATCTTCCGCCTGTCCCTACCCACTTACCGCCGCCATGATGTTCCCCGTCCTGTTCTTTCATGCGTTCCTCAAGGCGCTTGCGCAGCTCCTCCAGATCCCAATCCTGAAACTGCTTGCGTTCTTCCGGAGATACATGCAGCGGAGGCAGAGCATTTTCCAGCCATTTCATGACCCTTTCGGTCAACTCTTCAGAGGATTCTATGCCGTTAAAATAATGCTGGAAAGCAAGGTCATACTTATCATAAAAAGTTTCGCTTTTAACCAGTACTGCCCTGGCCAGGTAGTAAAAACCTGAAAGGCTGGAATAGGCCATCCCACGACTCAGGGCCTCGATCAGGGTCATCCATTCGGTAATAGAAACGGGGACACCGTAACCTCTTAGCAGATAAAAAAAATTAACAAACATAGTGCTCCCTTCTACCAGCTGCGTAGTATCCCCGGATTTTTTCTCTGGGCACCCTGGTTGTGCAACCGCTGTAAAACTGCATTAAAGTCCCGGTCTTTTTTGATCAGTACTCCCAGGAAAGGAAGCTCCTGCACTATTGCGTCAGTGCTGATCCCTCCAACTGTCAGGGCCTGTACCCAGTCCAAAAGCTCGCTGGTGCTGGGCTTCTTTTGTAGCCCGTTGATGCTGCGCACCCAGTAAAAAGCCTTCATAGCTTCTTCCAACAGCTTTTTGTGTAAATCCGGGTAATGGGCATAAATAATCCTCTCCATCATCTCCTCGTCGGGGAAAGGTATATAATGGAAAACGCACCTTCTTAAGAATGCATCGGGCAATTCCTTTTCCGCGTTACTGGTTATAATGACTATAGGCCTGTGAGTGGCTTCGACGGTTTCGTTTGTCTCCGGGATATCGAAACTCATAATATCAAGCTCCCAAAGTAGATCATTGGGGAACTCAATATCTGCCTTGTCAACTTCGTCAATTAAAAGCACGACCTGCTCCTCGGACACAAAAGATTCCCCGAGTTTGCCTAGTTTAATATAATGGCTGATATCGGAGACATCATGATCCCCAAACTGGCTGTCATAGAGCCTCTGCACAGTATCATAAATATAAAGTCCGTCCCTGGCTTTCGTGGTGGACTTAATGTTCCAGATTAAAAACCTCTTCTCCATTTGCTCTGCTATACTCCGCGCCAGCATGGTTTTTCCTGTTCCCGGTTCACCTTTAATAAGTAAGGGCCTTCCCAGGGCTATAGCAATGTTTACACTGTTCTGCAGATCTTCTGAAGCAATGTAATCTTTTGTGCCTGAAAATACTGCTTGGGCTTGCTGCAAGATAAATCCTCCTTCGATGATATATTTTTTCTCTACTTTTTTATTTCTCTATATTATTAATTCGCTATTTCCTTTCCCTTTTCCTGCCGCTATTTTAAAATTACAAACCCTGTTCCCCCATTTAACTACATTTATATAAATACGGCAAGCGTAATAAAGATTATTATAAGGATGGTCGAAATATGTTCTCGGTAGTTATGGGAAAAAAAGAAACCCCGAAAACATTATGTAACCCATTGTGAAAATTGTTAATAATATCTTAACAATATCATGATTTAGGGGTTTTATTGTGGATAACCCTGTGGAAAATGTGAATTATTCTAGCGAACAAAGCAACCATTTCTTTTTTATACAGGCCTTAAATCAACAGACATGCTGCCTTCAGAGTTAACATAACTCCCCCATGGCTCAAGGTTCTTTTTCCTTTTCCTCTGCTGCAGCTTCTTGCATAATTGCGGATGCAGAACTTGTTCCAATTCTTGACGCTCCCGCACGGATCAGCTGCCGGGCAAATTCAGCCGATTTGATACCCCCTGCAGCTTTTATCTGCATTCTAGCAGGAAGGATAGAGCGCAACAGGATGATATCGTTTATGGAAGCTCCTCGGGGCCCGAACCCGGTGGAAGTTTTGACAAAATCCGCCCCCCCTTCTACTGCGCAATGACAGGCAAGTGCAATATCCTTGCTAAGGAGGAAACCCGTTTCAATGATCACTTTTAGCGCTGCACCTGCTTTTTTTAGTAGAGCAATCTCATCTATTATTTCCTGTTTGCGACCGTCTTTTAAGGCCCCGATGTTAATAACCATATCAATTTCCAGGGCTCCGTTTAGAACTGCCTGCTCTGCGGCACGTGCCTTAACCATCCCGGTATCTGCCCCCAGAGGGAAGCCCACAACCGTAACCGGCAGGACGCCGCTTCCCCGCAGCATAGAAGAGGCCGGGGCGATATAGCAGGGATTAACACAGATACCACGTAAATTATATTGCATTGCTTCGGCGCAGAGTTTTTCGATCTCTTCACTGCGTGTATCGGCACGCAGCAGCGTGGATTCCAGATAACCTTCCAGGTTCAAAAAAACACCACCTTTTAACGCAGTTATGTGTGAGCATGATTAATTGGCAGGTATTGCTTATTTTCTCTTTCTTTCGCTATTTTAAGATGAAAAACCTTTTTTAACATACCTGCACAGAGAGGAATTTCCGGGTCCGTGTTGAAAGAAATGAAAGTAGTATCCGTTCTCTGCCAACTACAGGACCAAAGACAGAACAAAAGGAGGATACCAGTGGCTTTCAGGATATTGATTAAAAACGCAACCATAATTACCATGAATGAGTATGAAGAGGTTATCGATACGGGTGATCTTTTAATTGAAAATGATCTTATTAAATCTATCGGTCACCACATAACAGATGCACAAGAAAATGATCTGCTGATCAGGGGTGACGGCAGGGTAGTAATACCCGGGTTGATCAATTTGCATAACCATGCAGCGATGAGTTTGTTTCGCAGTTATGCCGATGATTTGCCTTTAAAAGATTGGCTGGAAAAAAAAATATTCCCGGCCGAAGCAAAGCTGACGGGAGAAGATGTGTACTGGGGCACGTCACTGGCCCTGCTGGAAATGTTAAAAGGCGGGACCACTACTTTTGTTGATATGTATTATTATATGGATGAAGTGGCCCGTGCATGTCTGGAAGGTGGAATAAGGGCAGTGCTTTCCCACGGGATTGTGGGCATAAACAGTATTTTAGCATCCAAAACCTTGCAGGGCGCAAAAGATTTTGTTACTAACTGGGGCAATGAGGGAAACGGGAGAATAAAAGCTATTTTCGGGCCGCATGCTCCTTATACATGTCCCCCGGATTACTTTAAACAAGTATTGAAAGAAACTGAAACTTTTAATAACGCATTTTTCCACATACACCTTGCCGAGTCCGGGCAAGAGATGAAGGAATCACTGGAGAAATATAACAAAACCCCGGTGGGCCTGATGGAAGAAATAGGACTCTTTGAAAGGCCAGTTCTGGCCGCGCACTGTGTTCATATTACTGATGAGGATATAGATATAATGGTTAAGCGAGAAGTCGGGATTTCCCATAATCCCGGCAGTAACCTTAAATTGGGCAGCGGAATTGCTCCTTTAACAAAGCTGCTGGATAAAAAAACCAAAGTGGGGCTGGGCACTGATGGTCCCGCCAGCAACAATAACCTGGATATGTTTGAAGAAATACGTCTTTCCAGCCTTTTACAAAAAGGTTATCAC
>SLJK01000014.1 GCA_007135125.1 Syntrophomonadaceae bacterium
ATTCCTCACCCCGTCTTTTCCTGGTGGGAAGCCCTGTTCCCCCTTACCTGGTAGAATTAATTAAAGATCTGGACGGCACAGTTTTCACTGATGATCTTTGCGTGGGAAAGCGTATCCTGGATATCCCCTGTACCCCTGAAGAGGGAGAAGATGTATATACTTACCTGGCACGATTTTACCTGCAAAGAGCTCCCTGTGCCAGGATGAAATCCTCTTTTCAGAGGATAGATGAGCTGCGGGAACTGTGTAAGCAGCAGCGCATTCAGGGAGTTATTTTTTTCAATCTCAAGTTCTGTGAGCCCTGGTACTACCTGGGCCAGGCTATCCGGGAAGAGTTAAGCGAGATTCCCCTGTTGTTCCTGGAAGGAGAATATGGGGCGTCTGGTGAAATAGGGCAGATGCGCACCCGTATTGCTGCCTTCTTGGAGATGCTAACCTGACAGCAGGAGAGGGAGAGAAAAATTGGGTATTTCATTTGAGAGGGTTAAAAAAAATATGGCCCGCAAAAGGGTGCGGCAGCTCCTGCGCTGGGCACCAATATATACCCTGGGGCGGCTAATGGTGCAAAAGGGTCTCATTAAATTCCCTTACCGTTCTACCGCCATGACAGTAGATTATGCCCTGGAACAGTTTCGTAAAACTTATAGCCATCGTTACCCCTCGGTCTGGACCAGCGCTTTTTACCCTACGGAACTGCTGCATGCCCTGGATATACCAATTTTTTCTCCGGAAGTGGCCTCGGCGGTGATAGCCGGAATGGGTTTTCAGCGAGAATTTCTGCAGGAAGGGGAGAGTAAATGGTGGGGAAGGGATAATTGTGCTTTTCACCGTTGTGCCATGGGAGGAATCCAGTTGGATTATTTTCCGCGTCCCCTGGCTTATTGTGCCAGCTCTCATCTTTGTGACGGGGGCTACCTTCTTTTTGCAAACTTGGCCCGCAAGGAAAAACTTCCCTATCTGCTTATGGATGTTCCACGGCAAAATGATGAAAAAGCCCTGAAATATGTAGTATCCCAACTGCAGCTTATGCTTGGTTCTCTTCAGGATATTAGTGGCCGCAAGCTGGATCCGGATAGACTGGAAGAGGCAGTGCATAATGCAGAAAGAGCCCGCCAGGCCATGTCGAAAGTCAACCTTTTGAGATTGGATTTGGCTTCTCCGCTCCGCTCCGCTGAGGCCTTTGGTTTCCTCTTCCTCTATTTTACGGGGTTGGGAAGCAGGGAGATGCCTGAAATTTATGAGACCCTTGCCGGGGAGCTGGAGGAAAATATTGGGAATGTGACGGCACCCGAAAAACCTCCCCGTTACCGCCTGCTCTGGCTGCATTTAAAGCCCTTTTACCGCAATGATCTTTTGAATTACCTGGAAGAAAAGGGGGCCAGAATTATTTTTGAAGAGTTTAACCATGTTTACTGGGGTGCCATGGACAAAAATAAGCCCCTGGAATCCATAGCCGAACGGATGCTCTCCCACTTTATATACGGTGATATTACCCACAGGCTGCAGGTTATCAGAGAGCTGGCGGAAAAATATGAAGTTGATGGTGTGATCCATTTTTCCCATTGGGGCTGTCATCAGAACAGCGGCTCTCTTAGAATTATGAGGGATTTTTTGAGAAAAGAAGGCCTGCCCTTTCTTTCCCTGGATGGAGACTGCATAGATGATCGCAATTATGCAGCAGGTCAGCTGCAGACCAGGCTGGATGGTTTTCTGGAGATGCTCTCTTAAAAGGAGGAGAAGATACAATGGCCGTCGCAGGCATCGATATCGGTTCATTAACCACGGAGATGGTCGTCTTAAGCGAAGGCAAGGTGCTGAGCAGTGTCATGCTTTCTACCGGTTCTAACAGCCGTACAACTGCCCGCAAGGCCTTGACTGTTGCCTTGGAAGAGAGCGGACTGTCTCAGCAGGACCTGGAGTATATAGTCGCTACGGGGTATGGCCGGGTTAGCGCAGATTTTGCCACACGGCAGGTTACAGAGATTACCTGCCACGGGAAGGGAGCTTTTTTTCTGGCCCCGGAGGTGCGCACCGTAATAGACATCGGAGGGCAGGATAGTAAGGTTATCTGCCTGGGTCGCCGCGGCAAAGTTACGGATTTTGTAATGAACGATAAGTGCGCCGCGGGGACGGGGCGCTTTCTGGAAGTAATGGCCGGTGCGCTGGAAGTGGATCTGGAGGAATTTTCCCGTTTGGCTATAAGCGCCGGCAAACCGGTTTCCATCAGCAGTATGTGCGCGGTTTTTGCGGAGTCGGAGGTAATCTCGCTTATCGCTGAAGGTTATCCCCGGCAGGAGATCATGAGGGGGATAGTTTCTTCCATAACTGAGCGCACCATCACCATGGTTAATCGCATGGGGGTTGATGGTGCATTTATGATGACCGGAGGCGTAGCTCGTAATAAAGCGGTGGTGGAAAGCTTGCAAAAAGGCCTGGCAGTTAAGATAAAGGTGCCAGAAGATCCCCAGATGGTGGGCGCCCTGGGTGCAGCCCTTATTGCAGGGGAAGAGGTTTCTATCGCGGGCAGTGAGCATATTTGAATCACAGCGTGAGATGAAAATGAGTGCAGCACAAATTTTTCTTCATTTTCGTAGCAGCCAGCGCTCTTGCTTTGTACTAGGGAGCGGGCAGCAGGCCGGCTTTAAAGAGGCGGTTTTTTACGGCGCGGGAGAGAACGGAAGCTGCAACAACTTTGATGATGTCGGGCAGGATAAAGGGGACTACCCCGGCCAGCAGAGCCGCCTTAAAGTGTAGCCCGGTCAGCAGGACGAGCTGTAAAATTCCCAGGGTATAGGTGGCAATCAAGCAGAGGATCATGCCGGCTATCAAATTGCCCAGTCCACATTTTTCCTCAACGACCTTTCCCAGCAGGTAGCCACCTAAAACAAATCCCCAGAGGTAACCACCGGTGGGGCCCAGGATAATATGAAGACCGCCCTGTCCGTGATGAAAAACAGGGAAGCCTGTCGCTCCGAGAAGGACGTATACCAGGATGGAAATGGCCCCCC
>SLJK01000041.1 GCA_007135125.1 Syntrophomonadaceae bacterium
TCCGATATTGAAAACGCTGTTACGGAAAACACCATCTTGATATCGGTAATGCACGCCAATAACGAAACAGGGGTAATCCATCCCCTTGCCGAAATTGCGAAGATAGCTCAAAAACACGACCTTATATTTCACACAGATGCGGCCCAGTCTGCCGGAAAAATCCCCGTAAAAGTTAACGAGCTGGGCGCCGATTTGCTCTCCCTGGCGGGGCATAAGCTGTACGCGCCCAAGGGGATCGGGGCCCTGTACATCAGGGCAGGCACGCCTCTGGAGCCTCTGGTCCACGGCGCTGGCCACGAGGGAGGGCGAAGGGCCGGGACGGAAAACGTTCTTCTGGCCGTAGGCCTGGGGAAGGCCTGTGAACTGGCGGAACAAAACCCTGCCGGACAGAAAATGAAAGAGCTGAGGGATTACTTCTGGCAGGAGCTGCAAAACCTTTTCCCTGGCCGGGTTGTTTTAAACGGGCCCCCGGAAAAGAGGCTGCCCAACACTTTAAACGTTAACTTTATAGGGAAAACGGGCCAGGAAGTGCTGGGTCAAATCCCTCAGCTGGCTGCCTCCACCGGGTCAGCCTGCCATGCCGGTTCCGTTGAGCTCTCACCGGTGCTAAAAGCCATGCGGGTTGATGAAGAGGTAGGCAAAGGGGCTATACGCTTCAGCCTGGGCAGGTATACCACCAAAGAAGAGATTGACCTGGTGCTGGAATGGTTGGGCTTCGTTTAAGCAATTGCGAAGAAGGAATAAAGGCGTATGTATAAAAATACTTGCTTATTTAGTCAATTAGTCTTTGAAAGTAGTAGCTTACTGAAGGAGTAAGGTAATGGGACAAAAAACAAGCGCATCTACCTCTGTCCCCCCACGGATATAGATATACTGGAAGGGAGTAGGAATAGTCTGGGGGCCTGGAGCTGTCAAAGTTGAAAGAGGCCATGGCGGGGTATGTTTTCAATTATTATAGTGGAATACTTTGAGATTATCATAAACATAAATAATGATCAAATAAAGGAACTTTTGGTTTGAGGTGGAATTTAGGAAAAAGATATAATAATTTTAAGCCCCTTGCTGTAAAGGAGCAGCCACATGCCCTGGAAAAAACTGATATTTGCAACATTGCTGCTGGTGCTTTTTTTAATAACAGCGCCTTTCTGGAGCGATAACGCTTATGCCTCCATCTCAGAACGCCCTCAAGCTGCAGATGGGTACCTGGATTTGAGCAACTGGCAACAAGAAGAGGGAGTTATAAATATAGATGGCCAATGGGAATTTTATTGGAGCCAGCTCTTAGAACCCGGTGAATTTAACATAGCCGGCACAGAAAAAAGCGGGTACATTAACCTGCCGGGCTCATGGAACGGGCATACCGTTGATGGTCAAAATCTTTCCGGGGATGGTTATGCCACTTACAGGCTAACCTTCAATACGGAAGAAGAAAACAAGAGATTGGGCCTGAAGATACCCAGAATATTTACCTCCTACAGGCTTTGGGCCAATGATAAGCTTATTGCTTCTGCCGGAACGGTTGGCGAAACCCAGGCGCAGTCAACTCCCCAGTATTTGCCCCAGGTGGCTTTTTTTGACTCCCGGCAGGCTGAAAATGAAATAGTAGTACAGGTGGCCAACTTTAACCACCGCAGCGGGGGAATCTTAGAAAGTTTAGCCATGGGTGAAGAACAGCAGATACTGCATCTTCGGCTCAAAAATATTGCCTACGAGCTTTTCCTTTTCGGCAGCCTGATTATTATCGGGGCCTATCACCTGGCCTTATTTGCCTTTAGGAAAAAGGACTACACTCCCCTTTATTTCGGCTTATTTTGCATCTTTGTCGCTATGAGGACCTTATTGGTCGGGGAACAGTTTTTTATTTTTATGTTTCCCGCTTTTAGCTGGGAAGCAGCCCATAAACTCCAGACATTGACATTCTACCTGGGATTGCCCTTGATAGTAATGTTTTTTAAGTCTATCTTTGCAGAGTATATGTCAGCAAAAATCGTTAGGATAGTACAGGTGGTGGGTTTGTCTTTCAGCGCACTGGTCCTTTTCAGTCCCGCCAAGATCTTTACTCTTTTCAACCCCGCCTTCCAAGTGTTTGCTATCATGGTGGTCGTTTACCTCGCCTATATTCTTATTATAAATCTCCACAAGAAGAAAATCAGCACCACTTTAATCGTAACAGGTGCCCTGGCCATGCTCATTGCCACCGTACACGATATTGTTTTTTTGAGTATTTGGATGAGCGATCACGGACCTGCTTTTTTGAGAACTTTTATTGCCAGCGGGAACCTCTCTTCCTATGGTCAGCTAATCTTCGTGTTTACCTATTCCCTGGCACTGGCGCAGAAATTTTCTCATGCCTTTGTAAAGGAAGAAGAGATGACCCAACAGCTGAAAGAAATGAATATAAACCTGGATTCAATGGTGAGTAAGAGAACGGATGCCCTGGAACAATCGAACAAAGAAAAAGAATATCAAAAAGCCGAACTGGAAAAAGCAAACCTGGTCCTGCAGCAGCAATCCCTGAAAGACCCTTTGACGGACCTCTGGAATAGGCGGCACTTCGATGAAACCATGCACCTGGAATGGAAACGCGCTTTAAGGTATAAAAGACCTCTTTCTCTGCTGATGATAGATATTGATCAATTTAAGGCTTACAATGACAATTACGGCCACCAGGCAGGAGATAAATGCCTGCAGCGTGTTGCCAAAGAATTGATGTCTGCTTTCAGCCGTGCCAGCGACCTGGCAGTTCGCTATGGCGGTGAAGAATTTATTGTGATCATTCCTGAGCTAGAAAGAGAAGAGGTGCTTGAAAAAGCTTATTCGGTGCGAAAAGCCGTTGAGAACCTGAAAATAGACCATACACATTCGCCGGTGAGCTGTTATGTTACAATCAGCATCGGTGTAGCCGCCACGGTTCCCGATAAGAATTCTTCTCCGAAAGACCTGCTCCTGGAAGCAGATAAAGCCTTATACCGGGCAAAAGCTGTCGGCAGAAACCGGGTGGAA
>SLJK01000099.1 GCA_007135125.1 Syntrophomonadaceae bacterium
CCTGATCTTGTTACTTTTTAATGGGTAATTTTCTGATAGAATTCTAAGCCATATTTCAGGTAGTATGGCAGGGAGGAAAAAAAAGCTCCATGTTTTGGGAAAGGAGGTAGACTTGACTGAACCTGCGGCAGTTGAAAATCGGCTCAGTATATAAATTCATACCGGCAGTAATACTACTGGTAGGGGGGCTGTACTACCTCAGCCTCTTTAATTACCTGTTTTATCATACTTTAATCGAGTTTCTGGGGGTTATTGTCGCTTTCACCATTTTTGTGATCGGTTGGAGTACGCGCAAGTTTTCCAGAAACAACATGATCATTATCCTGGCGGCCGGTTACCTGGTTGTCGGTACTATAGATTTACTGCATACTATTACCTTCAGCGGCATGGGAATTTTCCCCCACTACGGATCCAATGTCCCCACGCAGTTTTGGGTTGCCGCCCGTTATGTTGAGGCGGCGGCCTTCCTTGCAGCAGCGCTGTTCCTGGAAGGCCGCAAGGAGATCCGCCCCGGCGCCTGGTTATGCGGCTTCCTGGTGGCAGGTATTATCCTGGTATACGCGGTATTTGCAGGCTTTTTTCCGGATAGCTTTGTGGAAGGCCGGGGACTTACCACCTTCAAGATTGCCAGCGAATATGTAATTTCTGCCACATTTGTGGCCGCAGGAATTATATTCTGGAAAAAAAGAGCTTACCTGGAGAAAAGAATTCTCCGGCTGCTGCTTCTGGCCGGGGCGTTTACTGTCTTATCCGAAATGAGCTTTACCCTGTACGTGGATGTTTACGGTTTTTTTAATTTCCTCGGGCATATTTTCAAGTTATTCTCTCTCGCCTTGATTTTTCGCGCCCTCATTTATGAGTCTTTAGCAAACCCTTTCCAGTTTCTTTTCAGGGAGATCGCCGAAACTAATGAAAAGCTGGGCTACAGCGAAAAAAAATTCAGGGACCTGGTTGAACAAAGTAGCGATTGGGTCTGGGAAGTAGACCGGGAGGGCAAGATAACTTATTCAAATCCCAGGGCGCGGGAACTCACCGGTTATGAAGCGGATGAAATATTGGGCAGGGTGCCCTTTGATTTTATGGCAAACGAAGAAGCTGCCAAGGGTAAAGCGGAATATCTCGAGGCTGTGGAACGCTCTGCTCCTTTTTACTACTTTGAGAGTGTCCTGCTGCACAAAAAAGGCTATCCCCTCGTTTTTGAAACAAGCGGGACCCCAATTATAAATGAACATGGAGAACTTACAGGATATCGTGGAATCAGTAGAGATATCACCGCACGCAAGAAAATGGTTCAGGAGCTGAAGCAGGCCCGGGAGGAGGCAGAACAGGCCAACCGCGCCAAGAGCGTTTTTCTGGCCAATATGTCCCACGAGATTCGTACTCCCATGAATGTAATTATGGGCATGACCGGTATTCTCTGTGACTCCGAATTGAGCCGTGACCAGCGGGAATTGGTGGAGACCATTAAGGAGGCGTCGGATTCGTTGATGGTCATGATTAATGATCTTTTGGATTTTTCCAAACTTGAGGACGGCAGATTAGAGCTCGCAAAGATTCCTTTCGATCTTAAGGGGAAAGTTGAAAGTGTTGTATCTTCCTATGCCGCGCTGGCCGGGGATAAGGATCTGCAGCTGTCCTGTAGCATTGCCCCCGATGTACCTAAAGTAGTCATAGGGGATCCTGCCAGGGTTCAGGAGGTGCTGGGTAACCTGGTGGATAACGCCTTTAAGTTTACCGAACGGGGAGAAGTTGCGGTAAGCCTGGAGAGGGCGAGTAATGGGGAAAAGGAAGAAGAAGGAGGAGGGCGTGATTGCGGCAACACTGTCCCGGTATCCTTTTTCGTTAGCGATACGGGGATCGGCGTTTCTCCCGAGCAGGCAAAGAACTTGTTTCAAAGCTTCACCCAGGCAGATGTTTCCAGCACACGCAAGTATGAGGGGACAGGTTTGGGCCTGGCTCTTGCCAAGAACCTGGTAGAACTGATGGGCGGTTCCATCGGGGTTAAGAATAAGGGAGATAGGGGCAGCATTTTTTACTTTACTATCCCCTTTACTCTTCCCCGGGAAAGCGAGGAAAAAGTGGGGGTTTTTTCTCCTGTTGAGCGTGAAACTTCTGCCCCTGCAGATGTCGGTGAGGAGGCCCGCCCCCCGGAAGATGTGCGGGAGATGCTGCAGCGGGTTGATCAAAACAAGGAACTGTTGGGGGAGCTCCTGGAAATGCTTTTTCATGATTATTACCTGGAGAGGGAAGAACTGTGGGGAGCCCTGGAAAAGCAAGACGCCTCAACCCTGGCTGTAGTGGCGCACGGTCTTAAAGGTGAACTTGGGAACCTGGGAATGAATAAAGCTTACAAGATCTCCTTTCGAATAGAGCAGCTGGCAAAAGAAAACAACCTGGATGAAGCTGCGGTATTGGCAAAGGAGCTGGACAACGAAATCAAGCGCCTGGAGAACTTCTTTTACAGTTCCGAATGGCAGGAGCGGCTTTAGTGCGCTGCTGCACAAGTATGGGGCATGAAAAGATTATAACAATTGTAGTACAGAATAAGCAAATACGCACCTTATTATGGGTGGTTTGCTAATAGATTTCTGGGCATCCTGTTAGTTAGCATATAGCCAGTGAAGATAAAGGAGGTGGAAATAATGGCTCCCGATGTAAAATGTAGTGTTGACAATTGTGTCCACTGGTCGGACATGAAGTGTTCAGCAAGTGAAGTTGAAGTAAGCTCAAATGGCGGGATGCAAGAAATTTGTAGTTCCGATGACACCTGTTGCGGGACCTTTGCAACAAGACAGTGCTAACTCCGGAACTTCAAGACCTGTTTTCGGCTTGCCGGGAAGAAAATATCTCCGTATGACAAAGGAATTTTATCAAAAGGCCCGGTAAGTCACCGTCACTTCAAAGTTGTGGAAGAAGCCGGTTGGAAAAGTTGACAGGTACCCCGTCCCCGTGTCATTTGTTGACACGGGGACGGGGTACCTGTCAACTTTGTCAGTA
>SLJK01000125.1 GCA_007135125.1 Syntrophomonadaceae bacterium
GATTGTCAGTTAAATATGGAGCTTTTCCCGCCTTACGGGAACTGGATTTTTCGATAAGCAAGGGAGATTTTGTGGCCCTTATAGGTCCCAACGGCGCCGGAAAATCCAGCCTGCTGAACTGCATCAGCCGTGTCCTTAAACCCAGCCGGGGGACAGTTTTCCTGGATGAAGAGGACCTGCAGAAGATCAAACTGCAGGAAATGGCCCGTTCCATGGCCGTTGTGCCTCAAAATACGGCTGTTGATTTTGATTTTACGGTAGAAGAAGTGGTAACTATGGGCCGCTACCCCTACCTGGGTCGTTTCCAAAAAGAAAAGGAAATAGACCGCCAAATTGTTTCTAATGCCATGGAGATAACCGGGGTCAAGCACCTGGCACAGCAGTCTGCCCAGAATTTGAGCGGAGGTGAGCAGCAGCGGGTGATCATAGCCCGTGCCCTGGCCCAGGAGCCGGACCTTTTATTGTTGGATGAACCTACTGCCAACCTGGATATTAATTACCAGGTAGAATTTTTAAACCTGGTACGCAAGCTTAACAGGCAAAAAGGCATTACCGTGATAGCTGCCATACATGATCTTAACCTGGCTGCCCAGTTTTTCGATCGCTTTGTGTTGTTGGCAGAAAAGAAAATCCTTGCTTTCGGAAAGCCGGAGGAGGTTTTAACCGCCGAGCATATAAATTTTGCTTACGGCATACCAGTGGCAGTGCAGCGGAATCCCATTCATGGGAAACCTCATGTTACTGTTTTAAAGCATTTTGACCGGGAGGAAAAGGGTAATCCGGCAACAAGACTGCGGATTCACGTTGTCGGAGGTGGAGAGGAAGCCCTGCCCGTTATTATTTCCCTGCTGGAGGCTGGTTTTGCTGTTTCCCTGGGGCCTCTTACTGAAGAGGACAGCGGCCACCAGGTGGCTTCTTTTTATGGTTTGCCGGTGGTGACTTTGCCACCCTTTTCCCCCGTAACGGATGAACATCACCGCCGACACCTGGAGATCATGCAAGGAGCCAGGGCGGTTGTTATTCCGGCCATACCTTTTGGAGTAGGGAACCTGCGCAACCTGGAGGCGGCAGAAGAAGTACTTTCTTACCCTGCGCAGGTGCTTATCCTGGAGGATAGTTCTATTGAAGAACGGGATTATAGCGGTGGAGAAGCGGCAAGACTGTACCGGCAGCTGAAGGCAAAAGGAGCCCTTTCTTTCTCGGAAAGGAAAGAGTTGCTGGCTTATCTTTTGGACTTGGAAAAAGAGGAAGCGGGAGCGGACTGAAGCCGGGAGCCCCGGTCGGGGCTGCGCCGGATCGCTGGCCGGGTAAAGGCGCAGTTTCTCCGGGAAGTGTAAGCACTGCTACTTGATTTGGGGAGGCAGGGAAATGGAAAAATATTTCGTTTCTTGGAGTGGTGGCAAGGATAGCTACCTGTCGCTGTTAAAAGCAAGGGAGGCGGGCCTGCGTATCGAGGCCCTGCTTACCTTTGTACATAAAGAGGGGGCCAGTATGTCACACGGTTTTCCCCTGCATGTACTGGGAAAGCAGGCCCAGGCACTGGGGATTTCCCTCTATGCGGAAAGGGTTACCTGGGAAGATTATGAGGTTGGTTTTTTCCGGAAAGTGGAGGAGTTGAAAAGAGAGGGCTTCGTCGGGGGTGTTTTTGGAGATATCAATATTGCAGGACACCGCCGGTGGGTGGAGGAATCTTGTGCCAAGGCCGGCCTTGCCTCGCACCTTCCGCTGTGGGGTATGCAGGAAGAAGAGGTGCTTGGTGAGCTCCTGGTAAGGGGCGCCGAGCTGCTGGTGGTAGCGCTGCGGGAAGATCTACTTGACCCCGAGTGGTTGGGCAGGACCCTGGACAGGGAATTTGTAGAACATCTGAAAGCCAAAGGTATTTCCCCTTGCGGGGAAAACGGGGAATATCATACTCTGGTTCTTGACGGCCCCTTGTTTGAGGAAAGACTGTCGGTCAACTTTTCGGGCCCCAAGCGGAGAGATAAACATCTCTTCCTGGAGTATGAAAATTGAGCCGGCCGGGAGCTGAGAAATGAAAGGGGAGCATCTGATGGAGCAAGGAAGAGGAAAACTAATTTTAGTTACCGGGGGAGCTCGCAGCGGAAAAAGCACCTTTGCGGAAAATTATGCCCTAAAGAGCGGTAAAAGGGTTTTCTACATTGCCACTGCTGCGGTAGATGACGAAGAGATGGAAGAGCGGGTCAGGCTGCACCGGGAGAACCGTCCCTCCGGGTTTACCACCTTCGAGGAGCGTTTTCACCCACACCTGGTCATGGAAGAGGAGCAGGGAGAGGATACGCTTTTCCTGCTGGACTGCCTCACCATCCTGCTCAGCAACCACCTTTTGAAAGAGGCGGGGGGAAGTATGCAAGAAGAGCTTGACCGTAGCGTACTGGAAAAATCTGCCGGAGAAGCGCTGCAGTACGTTTCCACCCTAAGTAAAATTATGCAGAAGAGCCCTTCCGATGTTCTGGTAGTAACTAATGAGGTGGGGATGGGTATAGTTCCGGAACATTTGTTGGGCCGCCTGTACCGGGATATGGCCGGAAGAGCCAATCAGGCGTTTGCTGCCGCTGCAGATGAGGTCTGGCTTTTAGTATGCGGCCTGCCCCAGAGACTAAAGTGACAGGGCATGCCGTGCCATGGATATGCAGACGGTTCGAGTGTCACCCAAGCGAGGCGGAGAGCTTGGCACATTCCTTCGGAGGGATTGGGGATATTCCTTTGAAAGAGGTATGTCCCCTTATCTTAAACAGGAAGACGATGGAACGTCCCCTTGTTATGGCGATACAAGTAAAATTTTCGCTGTAGGCTTAGATTTAATAATTATGCGCATCATCAGTAGCTCTGTTCTTCTGTCGTTTCCCTGGTTTCTATTTTGCACTCGCCGGAAGACAGAAGAGCAAATTTTTCCCCTAGAGGCCCAATCAGGGTGCTAACGGCAACTGCCCCTAACACAATCGCTGTTATTTGTTCCGCAATTTCAGGAAAAGA
>SLJK01000101.1 GCA_007135125.1 Syntrophomonadaceae bacterium
CCGTCCAGCAGGACAGGATCCTGTAGACCGCTGCCGGGAAAGTTACCCTCGTTTAAACCTACTATAAAAACATGGGGACGTAGAGACCATTCCCCGTGGCTGAGAGAGGCAGCATAAAGGTGGCCCGGCTCAAAGCCGGAAGCCCCGACCCGAAGAGCTTTCAGCCTTGCCCTGAGGCGTTTCAGGGCTACCCGCAGCGGGACTTCTCCCTGCAGGCTCTTTGTTAATTCTCCCAGCTGCTCCAGGAGAGCTTCCCTGGCAGCCACATCTAAGCTATTACTATTTCTGCTGTAAGCTTGTAAAATTTCGGCCAGCCCGTCGCAGAGCTGCTCAAAATCAACCTGGCCATTAGCATCCTCCGGGGGAATTCTATCCAAAATAAAAGAGACGAGCTCCTGCAGCTCCAGCACCTTTTCTCGCTGCTCAAGCAGGTGGCTGCATAAGCCTTCGCGCTCTTCCCTTTTTGCCTTTTGAGCATCTGCCTGCAAAGCCACGGCCAGCTCTTCAAGAAAGGGCACGTACCTCTGCCGCCCCCACCCGATACCCGCGCGGCGCAGCAACCTGGCCTGGGCTAACCCCGAGGAGACATTCAAGGTGCTTTCGGTAAAAAGGCGGTAGAAAACGGGGACAGCATAGTTTTCTTCCATCCAAAGAAGAAGTCCCAGGAGCAGTTTGCCAGGGCCGGTAAAGCCTACCGGGAGGCCCTCCGCAAAAGTAACGGGAACCTGGTAGGTGGTAGATAGGGACAAGATCAGGGGTAGATAAGCTTCGGTATTCGTATAGCAGAGCATAGCCCTATCTGCAGGAATATTATCTCTCTGCAGGCGGCGAAAAACCTCCGTCACTTCGCAGGAGGCGCCATAGGCCTGAAAAATCTCCAACTCAATTTCGTCAGCAAGCGGGGCGTTTTGCAGCTCGAAAAGCCAGGAAAGAGAAGAGCGCTTTGCAGTCTTACTTTCAGGCTGGAAATAAAACTTGTTTTGCCGGGAGATCCCGCTCACTCCTTCTGCCGGAAGAATTAAACGCCGCCCGCTTGTAAGACGCTCCACAAAAGTATAGGAATAATAATCAAATTCCATCTGTTCGGGAATGAGGTAAAGTGTTTCTTCTCCGGCCTCACCGCTTCCGGGAAGCTGAAGAGCCAGTGCAAAGAGCGCAGCCTGATCGAGTAATTTTAAATTTTGCAGTCCTTTTTCGTATCCGTGCAGCAAGCTCCTGAGCTCTCGTCCTTTTTGTTCGTTCACAAAGCAGCCAGGGCTCAACTGTTCTGCGGAAACACCCGCCATCCGCAGCTCCAGCAGTGAACTCTTTAATAATCCGGCCAGGTTTTCGGTGCCTTCAAGCTCGGAATAATACTTCAGCTCCCCGTTCTTTCCCATCTCTTCCAGTGTTGCCTCGAACAGGAAAAGAAACTGGTCTTCGCTGCCCAGCTGCAAACCCTTTTCTGCAACGCTTCCTGCTGCTGTTTGCAGGGCAAGGTCCAGCGGAGTGACGGGTATCAGGTTCAGCCAGTAAACCCCTTGCCGGGCCAGCACCTCCAGCAACTGGTGCCCGGACCGGTAGGAGTCGACCAGCAAAAACTTGGTGGTAAATCTATGCTTACGGCAGACTTCTGCCAAACTTGAAAGCAGTGTATTCACCGTGCAAAAGTCCTCCTTCCCTTAATAATATTATTTCCATAATTATTTTGATATTCCTGCCTTTTTACTCCATTACCCAGGCTACGCTAAAGAGCCACTTATATGTATAGAAGCATGATTAAATTAAAGCTCTTGTAACAAAAAAGCACTCCCTGGCCATTTTTTTAAACCCCACTGCCAATTTTATTGACACCAAGGAAAAACTGATCTAATATTTATAAAACTTAACTGAGAAAAGGCAAACCCGTTGAAAGCCGTGTACGCAAACTCCAGAAGTCTAAAGCGGCTTATAAACCGGCATGACAGTTCGGTTACCATGAGTAGAAACAATCATAACAATCGGTTAGCTTTTGTTAAGGGGCTTTTTTTATGAATATCGGAATAAACTTCCTTGTTTCTGAACCCTTCAAAGTTACATTGGTATATTCAAAAAAAGGGCACTTGCCTTCTCGATCTTTACTTAAACTGATAACGTCGCGGCATAACACAAAAATTTTCTGGAGCGGAGGCCACAAAATTGCTTGCAGGTTTAGTAGGAATATTCATAGCTATTGTTGCCATAATCTTATTGACATGGAAAGGCTGGAAGCTGGAGTGGTCCATGTTCACAGGGGCATTAATTGTGGGTATCTTCAGCGGCTTGGGCCCTGTAGAAGGTTTAATTATTTTGGGGAATTCCTTGAGAGATCCTGTTACTGTGTACCTGATCCTGGTTATCATTGCTATTACATCTTTTGGAAATCTCCTCCTGAAAACTGGCTACCTGGAGGGCATGATCGAGAACCTGGGCAAAATAATTAAGGATTTTCGCCTCCTTCTGGGTATTATCCCAGCTTTAGTGGGGCTGCTCATGGTCCCGGGTGGAGCTGTCTTTTCTGCTCCCATGATCGAGGGCATGGGCAAAGAAGTAGAAATGGATAAAGATGTTGTAGCATCCGTAAACGTGGTCTTCAGACACCTTTTTTATCTAATCTTCCCTCTCTACCCTCCCCTCCTATTGATTGCAGAAGTTTCCAATATCGACATATATTCTTTGATTGTTTTCAACCTGCCTGTCTTGATCCTGGGCCTGGCTGTTAACTCCTTCTATTTTTTCTCCAAACACTCCAACAACACGAGGACATCAGCGACAGAGAAGATGAGCGCAAGGTTAGGCCGGGAGCTTTTTACTAGTTTATTTCCGTTTATTATGGTTCTTGTTTTAGGTATAATCTTCGACGTTTACTTTCCACTGGCTTTACTGGCGGGTATTTTGTTCGTAGTTGTGGCAGGCTACCCCGGTCGGGAAGGAAAATATTCCTTCCGAGAAAGGGTTGCCCAGGTTATCCCGGGAATCAACTGGTCCATGGCCCTTGCTATAGTGGGCATCATGGTATTCAAGGATTTTGTCCAGGCCTCCGGTGCTTTGGATGACCTCTCGGTAATGCTGCTGGAATTCGGGATGCCCCTGCTGCTGCTGGCCATTCTTTTTCCTTTCGTGACAGGCATTATTACCGCCAACCACTCCGCAGCCATAGGCATTGCCATCTCCATTTTTCTTCATCTCCTCCCCCAGGGAAATGCAGGGGTAGCTTATATGGGAATAATTTTTATTAGTTCTTTGGCGGGTTATGTGGCCTCCCCCTTTCATCTTTGCTTGATTTTTACGGTGGAGCACTTTAAGGCCAATCTCTTACAAGTATTAATAAAAGTAAGCATCGCCTGCTCTTTCCTGGTTGCGTTGGGACTGGTGCAGTTTATAATCTACACCATCAGTTAAGAAAGGGCAACAACACCAAGGCGGGGGGCGCTGCGACAAGCAGTCCCTAAACGGTATTACTCCGCACTCCGTCACCACCCTGAAGGGCCAGTGATTAACTCTTTTCGTCATCTTCAAGCAGTTCTTCTAAAAAAGAAACATTATGCAGGATCATAAAGGATCCTGTGGCATAGCCGACCAGCCTCTCTTCATCGTCGTAGAGAGACATCTCCACAATATTTTGTCGCTTGCCGGCCTTGATCAGGCGCCCCTCAGCACGAAGGGAAGTCTTCCGAGCAACCTCCAACAGGCGCACAGAAAGGTCTGCTGTAGCCACCCAGGATCTTATATCCTGTGCCGCGGCAGCGGTAAACCAACCGGCCGTATCGAGCAGTGTGGCGTAGACTCCGCCGTGCACTCCTCCCAGCCCATGGTCAAGGTTGGGGTTATAGGGGAGTTCGATTACAGCACTGCCGTCCTCTTTGAAGGAAAGCTTCATCCCGAAATAACGGGCAATGGGTACTTTGTTGTGGAAAATTTTTTTGTACTGCTCCAAACGAGTTTCATTCATTATTTATTCCCCCAGATCAATATTCTTGGTAATATTTCCTTCCCACTTAGGTGAGCAGCTCACGTCCCTCTTTGAACAAGAAAGCAACTATGAGCAAACTTACCAGGGGATCAACTTGCCAAAGCCCAAAGAAATAATTGGCAAGCAGTCCTGCCAGCAGAGCAAAAGAAAGCAAAGAACAAACCAGGGTTTCTTTGGCATCGGCTATCAACGATTTCAGGCTCAACCGCTGCCCCAGTCTATATTTCTTATGGGAGACAAAAGGCATTACAACAAGCGAGGTACCGGCAATGATAATGCCCAGCAGGGAAGGAGCAGGAATGGAAACCGTAACAACCATTTTAATTGTTTCATACAGGATATAGCTCGCCAGAATTACAAACGAGGCCCCCACCAGTTTCTGGGCCTTTGCCTCGACTTCACTCTCTTCCAGTTTGGAGGTAATGGTCGACTGCTTCTTCAAGCGCCAGATGAGCACTACCCCTGACAACGATTCGGCTATACTGTCCAGGCCAAAGCCAATAAGAGCTACACTGCCGGCCACTATCCCCGCAAAAATTGAAAGGACCGCCTCCAGGATGTTGTAGCCGAGCGTAAAATACTCCAACAGCAGCGCCTTGCGATAACCTTTTTCCAAATTTCCGGGTAATGAAGAAGATGAATTAGAGATAGTCCGGCACCCGCCCTTTTTTAATACTAGTAATCAGCGGTGAAATATGTCCTTTTGATCTTTTAAGTAAAAAAGTTGACAAGTACCCCGTCCCCTTGACAACCTCGATAATAACTACCTTTTTCATCTCCATCCTTCTTTCGTTTCAATTTGTGTTAACCCGCCTGCCTCGTCCTGTTACTCTTTCAGCACTACTTTGTTACGCCCCCTGTTTTTGGCCTCGTAGAGGGCGCTGCCGGCGGCAAAAAAACAATGGACAGAAGATGAAACCATAACCCAGCAACAATGGCCGTGGCCAAGTGCTCCTGAGCCATAGAAATATTTACCTACTCCCATGGGAGGTCAACCCTGAACATGGCAGGTTGAATCACCTGCATGTAAAAAACTCGCAGGTCCACAGTGGTAGGCACAACCTTCTGCATAAAAAACCAGCCAATTCGGCAGCAAATGCAGCCCCATGCAGATTTGCTAACATGCAGTAAAGTTCTCTAATATTCCCATTAATTCCTGCACCCAGTGCAAATATCTTGCTGCTCGAAATATCAAAATTCAACATAATTAGTCTGGCAAAAGCAGGATTTTACAACAAGATCGACGAAATATTGCGTAAATAGTAAGTATCGTTTACTGGTAGAAAATCTGCCGGTCGGTTTTGGTTACCACCGGGTGACAACCGCTCCACCATGATAAAACTGCTGAAATAAGATTACCCGGAGTAGTAGTATTATGCAAATAATGAGAAGTTAAGTATTAATATGCGTGATTAAGGCTAATATGCGGCACTGTTACTATTTATACGATTATTGAAGGAACTAATAATGTATGATATGCTAAAGTAACAGACTTAAATTTAGACATGCCAGATGAAATTATTTTTTTGAATAATCCAAAATTAATTCTATTGTGATATACTTAACAAAAGAACTGGTATAAAACAAAAATAATGGGAACATCTACATAAGGGGTATTTTTATTAAACCTGTAGGGATATACTCCGGTTTTTTATGACTAATAAATTATGAGAGCCTGTGCTGATTGCTTTATTATTGCATTTATTTGCAATAGGGGGCCATATTATCGACTGGAGGTAACCATCGTGAGACTGGAAAATAGCCAGGAACTGGATACCATCCTCAAACACTCTAGAGATGCATTTCTGGTGGCAGATAATAAAGGGCACATACTCTTTTTTAACTCTGCTATTGAAGAATTGTCAGGATTTAGCCTGAAAGAATATCTTGGAAAAGACATGAACATATTAGTAAAAAAAGGTTTAATAAGTCGTTCTACGGCTCTTGAAGCTATTAACAAAAAGGAAACCATAACCGGTGAAGTTGAAACAATTAAAGGTAAAAAACTGTTAGTTACTTCTTCACCGGTTATCGAACCTTCAGGAAGAGTAGGTCGTGTAGTAAGCAACGTTAGAGGGCTTTCCGTTATTCAGAAAAAAATGATTGAAAACAACTCAAATAAGTGTGATCCAGCGAAGTTAGGGATCGATGATAGGGTTGTTTACTACGACAAGAATAATTCGTACTACGTGGTACAGAGTCAAAGTAGCAATGAAGAGCTTGTTTTTAAGGATAACAGCATGAAAAAGCTTGTTGAGCTTGTTCTTAAGCTGAGCTGGGTTGAATCCACTGTTTTAATATATGGTGAAACGGGAACCGGCAAAGAATTAATAGCCGACCTGATGCACAACTGCAGCCCCAGGGCGAACTACCCTTTTGTTAAAGTTAACTGTGCTTCCATACCAGTCAACTTGATTGAATCTGAGCTGTTTGGTTATGAGCAAGGTTCTTTTACCGGTGCTTCAAAGCAAGGGAAAAAGGGTTATTTTGAGCAAGCTGATAAGGGAACCCTGCTATTGGACGAAATTGCAGAATTGCCTCTAGAGGTACAGGCAAAATTGCTTAGAGTTTTACAGGATAAAAAAATTAATAAAGTAGGTGATTCAACTCCAAGACCGGTTGATATCCGAATTATTGCTGCCACAAACCGCAATTTGGAACAGATGGTTAAAGAAAAAAAATTCAGGGAAGATTTATATTTTCGCCTCAATGTTGTGCCTATTGAAGTGCCTCCTCTGCGAGATCGTGTTAGTGATATACCAGTCTTATTTCACTATTTTTCAAAAAAATGCATGGATAAATATGGGATGCATGAGAAAGAAATCTCTCCTGATGTTATCGAACACCTGCTTAAATACCCCTGGCCGGGTAATGTCAGAGAATTAGCCAATCTAGTGGAAAGAATCCTGGTAACAACTTCCTCGGAAACTGCAACATTAGCACATTTATTTGAACCTTATTTAAGTTGTTCCTCGCAGTTAAGTAGTGACAAGTTTTCCATTTATGGGATTTACCCTCTTAAAGAAACTGTTGATGAATTTGAACTAACCATGGTAAAAAAAGCAGTTGAACAGAGTGGTACTTATATGGAAGCCACCAGAGTACTCGGTATAAGCCTTTCCAGTTTGATGAGGAAAGTTAAAAAGTTAAAAAACAATAAAATGCTTGACCAGTAAACCACTACAAACCTGCGAGTAAAATATATTGATAACTTTACTTATTAATAGTATTAGTTTTCATCCTTTAACTCCTGCACGATATTTTTCATCCTCTCAATATGAGCCTCTTTCCCCTGCGAGAACTGTGGTAAATACCATTCCATGCGGTACAGGTTATTAACAATTTCAGGAAGCAAATCAAAGGGAATAGAGATTAGCAGCAAGCCTTCCGGGAACACATTTCTCGCTTTCATGCCGTGGTAAAGCCCTGTTATCATAATATTTAATTCACCACTTACGTAAGGTTGTAAATATAACCAGGCACATCCTATTACCGTTGTCCCTTTGCCATGCCACATTTCCCCGCTCCTATAACTTGCTGCCCTCAGTATAATTTCTGCCTGCCCGGGACTTGCCGTAACAATGAATACATCCGGCTCAAAAGACAATTCATCCATACCTGCAAAGGCGACATAGTTAACGCTGTTACTGGAAAGTACAGGTATTTGCTGATATACTCTTCTGTTGGCCCTGGCATCTTCATAAGCTCCCAACATGGGGCCAATTTGCCCACTCTCAAAAACAGGATCATTTCCTTCCATTCCCAGTATCAAAGGACCGGCTTTACACTCAAAACTGTCCTTCACTGCATAAAAAGGGCTTGATTCCTGTGCTTCTTTAAACATTTCACACAAGGCCAATTTTTCCTCCAGCTGTTCAATTCCATCAGGCCTTGACATTAAAAACTTTACCCCCACCGGTTTTCTTTCAAAGTTAAATTTCTCAAATATCGAAAGATCGAGATGTTGCTTTTTCAAGTTGTTTTCCTCCTGTCTCATTGTATTATAATAACCTGTTTTATACATATAGCAAGAATTGTACCATGTTTTGGAAAAGGGCAAACAATTCCTTGCCCATGCAATTAAGCATATTGTCGAGCCTTTGATATTAAGGAGTAAATAATATATTAACTCAACCAAGTCCTTGTCACTTATGAACACCTTATTGTCACAATAGAATATTATTATAGTGGACAAATCTATTTATATATCGATATTTTCCATGCTCAATAATTTGGCACAGAACTTGCAACTAAATACTAGTATAACACTCAAAGGCCCCATGAAGGCGAAAAGCGTAGCATCGAATAAAAATCTATTATATAAAGGAGGGGTGGAAGATGGTCTGAATTCGTATAGTAAATCATTTTGTATCTTGACCATTTAAAAAATTTGAAGGGGGAAAAAAGGATGAAGAAAAAGGGATTGTTGTTTATATGTGTGGCAATGCTTATGGTTTTTGGGGTTTTTATTTATGGGTGTGATGCACCCCCGCCGGAAGAACCAGCAGAACCGGCAGAAGTTGAAGAGCCGGCAGAAGTTGTCGAAACTCCGGATGAAGATTTTGAAACAATACATCTGGATTTTGCTGGGCTGATGCCGCCGGAAAGTCCTTTTGAACAATTTGTTATGCCAGTATATTTAGAAGAAATCGAAAAAGCTACTGATGGACGCGTTGAGATTACTACGTATCCCGGGGGCACGTTGATCGCAGGAGGTGACATTTTTGATGGTGTCGCTAGAGGAACTGCTGACATGGGGCATGAATCCCTTTCCTGGGTAGAAGGACGCCTGCCTGTAAGTGATATATTCAAAAAATCCGGGCATCCTCTTGAGAATTCAAAAGCGGCAAGTCGAACATTTGCCGAAACTGTAGAAATTTTAGACCTGGAAGAATATCATGATGTCAAAGTTTTAATGTTGTTCTGCACAGGACCCGGTCACATTCATTCTACTGTACCAATACGAAGCCTGGAGGATTTACAGGGATTGGAAATACGTTGCATCGGGGGTGACGCACCAGCAGTTGAAGCACTGGGGGCCTCACCGATTACGATGAACCACGCAGAAGCTTATGAGGCACTGGAAAGAGGGGTTGTGCAAGGAACACTGGCATCGAATGAGACATTGATTGCTTGGCACATGGCCGAAGTAACAGATTATACGACCCTGACACCTTTTCTGTATAATGGCTTACAGGCTATTCTTATGAATTTAGATACCTGGAACTCATTACCACCCGATATTCAAGATGGAATTGAAGAAGCAAGCGAAAAAGTATGGGAAGAGCATGTTATAGGCTTTTTTGATGAACAAAGTGAGAGAGGCTTAGAATATGCTATAGAAGAACACGGCCAAGAAGTAATAACTTTGTCAGAGGAAGAACAAGAAAGATGGATAGAACAAATCGACCATCTTATTGACGATTATGCGGATGAATTGGACGAACAGGGATTACCTGGCACAGAAGTAAAAGAACTAATGTTTGAATTGGGAGAAAAATACAGCGCAGAGTATAGGTAATAATGTTATATTTTTTAATCTATATACCTGGAGACTACAAAAATTAGTCTCCAGGTATATAGATATTTCTATTTCAGCAGGAGGGAACATGGATAAATTCATTATTATATTCAAAAAAATTTCTAGCAAGTTTGACTTTCTTGCTGCAATGATAATACTTGGTATTTCGATATTAGTGGTGGCAAACATACTTTTGCGAAGACTTTTGGGAAGCCCAATCCACGGAGTTTATGAATACGTATGCTATTTAACAGTCTTTGCAATTAGTCTGGCTTTAGCAAATTGCGCGTTACAAGACGGTCATATAAATATTACTTTCTTACTTGAAAAATTCTCAGCTAAGATACAGAAAGTCATACTTATTGTTTTTGGAGTTTTTGTCCTCGGCACCTTTTCCCTGATTATTTGGAACCTTGCTGATTATGCCAGGGAAATGTACTTGCTTGGTTATGTTTCATCAGTGGTAAGAATTCCGCTAGAATATATTATGGCCATAATTGTAGCGGGATTTCTAATACTTACCATCTCCATTTTTATTAAATTAGTAGAAGATGTAAAAAAAACCTCTTAAACTTAGATTTTTGCGATTTGCAACATTAAAAGAAGGGAGTAAAAAATGGATCCAGCTATTATTGGTATAATCGGACTGATATTATTTCTAATCGTCATATTTGCAGGTGTTCCCATCAGTTATGCAATGTTAATTGGAGGGTTTTGGGGGGTTTGTTATTTGCGCTCACCCATAGCAGCATTTGACATTGTGTCAAAAGATATACTATCCACTTTTTCATCTTTTTCCTTAACTGTAATACCCATGTTTGTCTTTATGGGATTTATTGCTTTTTATTCAGGAATAGGCGGGGACCTTTTTAATTTATCTCACAAGTTTGTAGGACATTATCGAGGAGGGCTGGCTCTAGCCTCACAAGCAGCTTGCGCATTATTCGGTGCCATTTGCGGTTCCTTGGCAGCCAGTGTTGCTACTATTGGATCCATTGCTCATCCGGAAATGAAAAAATACAATTATGACAGCTCTCTATCAACGGGGTCGATTGCTGCAGGGGCAGCAATCGGAAGTTTAATTCCACCCAGTGTGCTTTTTATTATCTATGGAATTGCAACAGAACAATCCATTGGAAGGCTTTTTCTGGCCGGCATTTTACCGGGGATTCTACTAATGTTACTGTATATGTGCACTATTATTATAATAACCGCTCGAAACCCCTCTCTCGCTCCTGCAGGACCAAAAACCAAGTGGAAAGAAAGATTTGCTGCATTCCGGGGGGGGTTAATTGAAGTATTCATTGTATTTTTCCTTTCACTGGGCGGATTATTTCTGGGATGGTTTACTCCAACAGAAGCTGGCGCAGTCGGAGCTATTAGTTTGCTAATTTTAACTACTTTCGAAAAAAGGATGAACTGGGATAAACTAAAAAATTCATTATTTGACACAACAAAGTTAAGTGCAATGATCTTTCTATTGGTAGCCGGCGCAACTATTTATGGGCGTTTCTTTGCAATGACGCGTATACCTTTTGAACTTGGAGCATGGGTTTCTGCATTAGAAATCCCTCCATTTTTAGTTGTGGGAACAATCATAGTTATATATTTGTTGCTAGGTTTTGTGATTGATGCATTAGCACTAATCTTGTTAACAATTCCCATTTTCTATCCTGTTGTTGTCACGTCATTGGGTTATGACCCTATATGGTTTGGAGTAATAATTTTGCTGGTTGTCTCCATGGGTTCTGTTACTCCACCAATAGGTTTGAATGTCTATATAATGAAAGGAGTTGCACCAGAAGTACCTTTAGAAACCATCTTTAAAGGGGTCTGGCCATTTGTCTTGGCAGATTTAACATGTGTAATAATTTTAATTGCTTTCCCCAAAATTATTACAATATTACCTGATATGTTGCTTTAACCAAAAAACTCAAAGGGGACAATTGTACCTAAGGGCAAGGCAGGAGACGCTGCTCCAGGACAAGCACGCTGCTGCCTTATTGTTTGGCCAATACGCATATATTTTTACTGTCAAAGGTCAACACTTTCAAACCCAGCTTATGTGCCAACACCTCCAGTGTTTCCGGTCTGTAAAAGGAAATATGGGTGGGATCGTGC
>SLJK01000007.1 GCA_007135125.1 Syntrophomonadaceae bacterium
ATGATTACTATCGTTCTGAGCTGTGGGATATCCAGGGCTTCCCGGGTCGCCTGCGCCGCCGATCTGAAGGAGGCGAAGTTGATCATTACATCTACCTGGGGATGTTTCTCCGCGGCTCTTTCCAGGGACTGGTAAACGGGCATGAGCACTTCCCCCGGCCCAAAAAAGAATTTAGAGAATCCGTCAGCACCGGTAGGATTGACTATGGCCGCCACAGATGGGGTCTCCCTGCCCGAAGCGAAATCAAAATCTAGCATCCTCTGCACTGCATTGGCCTGCATGTTGTAAATAAAGGCCTGGGTATGCTCGTCAAAGAGCATGTAATCCGGTTTTGGGGTCATTGTATTTGTTTTCATATTAACTGTTCTCCTTTAAGGCTAGTGAAACAATCCTGGTCATGTGAGCTTCCGGTCCGTATACTTCAATGGGCACGCCCAGGGATTCGCCCAGTTCTTGCATCTGCCGCAAGCCTTCCTTGTAGTTGGGGCCGCCCCTGCGGATATAGATCTTCACCTTGTGCTCAATCAATTGTTGTCGATATTCCTCCAGGGCCCTGATGATACCCTTGAAGGTGTTGGCCACATCCGTAAAGTTGGCTATCCCACCGCCGATGAGCAGGTATTTGCCCCGCTCGTCTTTCTCCCTGGTCATACAGTCCAGGATGGTCCTGGCGTACTTGTAGGTGAACTCTTCGTTGGGGTCACCGGAGTACTCGCCGTAGTTGGCCATCTCGTGCATATAGCCCAGGTCAGTGATAGTATCGGCATAGATTACCGAGGCTCCGCCTCCTGCTACCATGGTCCATATACGTCCCCGGGGATTCAATATGGTCAGTTTTAACGAAGCGCCGGTCTTGGAATCCAGCTCTTGTATATAGGCCTCCTCTGCCGACAAGACTTCCCCGAATTGGGAAGGAAATACGATACCGCCCCATTTGTCCTTGCATAAGAACTCGGCCGTAGCGTCAAGCTTGGCGGCCAGGTCCAGTGGGAAAACCTGGCCCTCCACCACCACCAGCGGGTTGACCTCCAGGAAGGTGTAATGGCAGGCAGCGTAAAACCTGAACAGCCCTTCTATAAAATTTGCCACAAGTGCCTTGCGTTCTGCGGGTACATGCAGCAGCAATTTTTCTTCAATTTCTGCCTCGGAAGGGAAACTTTCAGGAGGCACCAATAATAACTCTGCTTCTTCGTCCACATCCCCTACGTCCACCCCGCCCCGGTGGTAGAAGAGAATATGGTCACCTTCTCTCACCGAGGTAATGGCCACGTAGTATTCCTCGCTGCCGTCATGTTCGATGAATGGCTCTACAATAAATTGCTCCAGGGTACCGGTGACGCCGTCCACGGTAACTTTTTGCTGCATCCTTTCCGAGATCCAGGCGCGCGCCCTGTCCCAGTCCACATTGAGCAGCAGGAGATCGTTTTTCCCCCTTCTCTTGATAAGCTGGTCTGTTTTTACTACCACCTTTGCCGAGTCCAACCAGGGGTATTCCTTTGGCAAAGCATCAAGATCCGTTTCAGGCCCTACGGATATGAACATATCTTCTACTTTATGTTTGCCCCCGCTGTATTCATGCAGCAGGCGGGCCATCATTTTTTTGCCGTCAACTTCTCTAATCGCCTTTTGTGCCACTGTTATCTCCTTTCAATTTCTGTTGAAGTTTTAAGGCTACTGCGTCGATAAAATCTTCGGTGCTGGTCGGGCCTTCCGGTCGGGGATCGGCAATACGGGCCACGTCACCGGTCATGATACCGCTTTCGATGGTTTCGATGGTTGATTCTTCAAGGGCCCCGGCAAACTCAATCACCTCGGGGGTGCTGTCGAGCTCGCCGCGTTTTTTCAGGCAGCCCGTCCAGGCAAAGATGAGGGCGACCGGGTTGGTGGAGGTCTTCTCGCCTGCCTGGTGTTTGTAGTAGTGTTTTTGCACTGTGCCGTGGGCAGCTTCATACTCAAAATAGCCGTGGGGCGAAACCAGGACCGAGGTCATCATGGCCAGGCTGCCAAAAGCCGAGGCTACCATATCGGACATGACATCGCCGTCATAGTTTTTGCAGGCCCACAGGAAACCGCCTTCATCTTTCATTACCCGTGCCACGGCATCATCGATGAGGGTAAAGAAATAGGTAAGACCTGCTTCCTGGAATTTATCCTTCCACTCCTGCTCGTAAACTTCCCTGAATATATTTTTGAAACGTTCATCATATGTTTTGGAAATGGTATCTTTAACGGCAAACCACAGATCAATGTTCTGATCGTAGGCGTAAGTAAAGGAAGCCCTGGCAAAACTTCTAATGGAGGAGTCCAGGTTATGGATGCCCTGGAGAATGCCGGGTCCGTCAAACTCCTGGATAATCATCCTCTGTGTTTCTCCCCCGTCGCTTGGAGTGAATACAATCTCCCCTAAGCCCGGTCCGGGAATGGCCAGCTCTGCATTTTTATAAACATCCCCGTAAGCATGACGGCCGATAGTGATGGGTTTTTTCCACGATTTTACAGCCGGCTGCACGTTTTTTACCATTATGGGCCCGCGGAAAACGGTGCCGTCCAGGAGGGCCCTTATGGTTCCGTTAGGGCTTTTCCAGACCTGTTTCAGGTTGTACTCCTTCACCCGCTCTTTATCAGGGGTAATGGTGGCGCATTTTACACCTACGCCGTACTTTTTGATTGCTTCGGCCGCTTCATGGGTTATCCTGTCTTCAGTCTCATCCCTTTTGGAAAGTTGGAGGTCGTAATACTCAACATCCATTGCCAGGAAGGGAAACAAGAGCTTCTCTTTCACCATCTTCCACATGATACGGGTCATCTCGTCCCCATCAATCTCCACGATCTTGTTTTTAACCCTAAGTTTATCCATATGCATTACTCCTGTTGTTATTTTTTAAGGTTATCCTTGTTTTTCCGCATTATGTTTACTGATATAGGCCAGGCTTCCCCCGGCTTTGAGGCGCTTGATTTCGTTTGCGCTCAAGGTATGCCTGACCGGTATTTCAATGCCCCTGGTCACGTTTTTGAGGAGCAGTTCACTGCTCTCCAGGTCCGCCGCAGCAAGGCTCAACTCATCGTCGGGTTCTATTTTGTCATAGTCGGCGCTGTTGGCGAAAGTGAGGGGGATTATGCCGAAATTAATCAGGTTTGCCAGGTGAATCCTGGCAAAGGATTTGGCGATAACTGCCCTGATACCGAGGTAGGAAGGACACAGTGCCGCATGTTCACGCGAGCTGCCCTGCCCGTAATTTTCTCCGGCTACGACAAACCCGCCGTTTTTCTCCATAGCTTTCTTATAAAAATCGGGATCAGCGGGCTCAAAGACGTGCTTGGCATATTCGGGAACATTGGAACGCAGCCCCAGGTAAATCCCGGCAGGCATGATAATATCGGTAGAAATATTATCGTCAAGCTTGATTAGCACGGACCCTTCCACTTTTTCCGGAAGCTCGCCCCGCAGTTCGATGGGTTTAATATTGGGGCCGCGAAATAGTTCCACTTTTTCAGCCTCTTCTTCGGTAGGGGGCTCCACGATAAGAGCTGACTGCATCCGCAGTTTTTCCGGCATCGGTATCTCGCGGAGCTCTCCCATGGAACGGGGGTCGGTAATGTATCCGGTGAGGGCCGTGCTTACCGCCGCCTCAACGCTTGAGAGGTAGATCTGCGCATCGTTGGTGCCGGAGCGGCCTTTAAAATTGCGATTAAAGGTCCGGACGCTTACCGCGCCGCTTCTTGGAGCCTGCCCCTGTCCGATGCAGGGTCCGCAGGTGCATTCCAGGATACGTGCTCCCGCCGCAATGAGATCGGCCAGGTATCCGTGTTCTGCCAGCTCACAATAGACAGACATGGAACCCGGGGAGATGGTTAAAGAAACCCCCGGCTTGACCCGCTTTCCTTTCAACATGTAGGCTGCGGTTACCAGGTCTTTAAAAGAGGAGTTCGTGCAGGAGCCGATACAAACCTGGTCGACTTCTATACCTGCCACTTCGCTGATCGGCACAACATCGCCGGGGCTGTGCGGTTTAGCAATCAGCGGGACCAGCTTGCTTAGATCTATCTCGATGACTTCCTCGTACTCTGCGTCTTCGTCAGCCTCAAGGCGTTGCCATTCTTCTTCCCGCTCTACAGTACGCAGGAATTCCAGCGTTACCTCATCGGAGGGAAATACGGAGGTAGTGGCACCGGTTTCGGCTCCCATATTGGTAATGGTAGCCCTCTCGGGGACGGTAAGTGTCTTAATGCCGGGGCCGAAATACTCCAGGGCCTTGCCCACGCCGCCTTTGACCCCCAGCCTGCGCAGCACTTCCAGGATCACATCTTTGGCAGCGACCATGGGCTTTAAGCTGCCGGTCAGCTTTACACCGATAACCTGCGGCGTTCTTAGAAAGAAAGGCTGTCCTCCCATAGCCAGCGCCACATCCAGCCCCCCGGCTCCGATTCCCATACTTCCCATACCGCCAGCCGTGGGGGTGTGGCTGTCCGAGCCCAGCAGGGTTTTCCCCGGCCGCGCGTAACGTTCCAGGTGGACCTGGTGGCATATGCCGTTACCAGCCTTGGAAAGCACAAGGCCATATTTTGCCGCCACACTTTGCAGATAGCTGTGGTCATCTGCGTTTTTGTGGTCCATCTTCAAGGTATTGTGATCAACGTAGCTGACCGACAATTCGGTTTTAACACGGTTCATGCCCAGGACTTCGGCCTCCAGGTATGCCACAGTGCCTGTTGCATCCTGGGTCAGGGTCTGGTCAATCCGTATACCGATTTCATTTCCCGGCTGCAGGGTGCCTTCCAGTAGATGCTTTGCTAAAATTTTGCCGATTACCGTTTTCATAAGTTGGGGATCGGCATCTTTAAGGTCTTTATATGTCTTTTCCATTTTATCCCTCCCTTAATAAAGAAGTGTATAATAATTTATAAGTAAATGATATATAAATGGGGCCGAACTACAGCAGGACGACCCTCTTAATTATCAAAAAGGCAGAAATCTTGAGGAAAAAGGCATTTTTCACCGATATTGCAGGAAATTTATCGTTATTGTGTCCAGAGTAATAAAAGAAGCCTATGTCCCCATTTTATGAATATAATTATAACAAGTTTTCATTGTATATGTCAATAATTTTAGTGCGCTCCAGCGCAAAGTATCTAAATGTTCAAATATTATCCCTTTTTGCTGTTCCGGGCCGGATAATGGTTAATTGCTTGCTTAAACGGCAGAGAAATAGGTTGAAACGGGGCAGTTTGCCTCTACAAGCTGTCCCTTGAAAAAACTTTGATCTTGTAAATTAAGTGATATTCTGTTTAAATGAGGTACTGATGAATAATGAAAGATCATGAGGGAGGGCTTTGTTAATGAGGCGTTTTGTTAATGTGCCGGTTTTATTTTTTTATGCGGTGTTACTTTTGCTCTCGGGAAGTATTGTTGGTGAGAGTGTCTCCACTGCCCAGGCTCTTGATTATAACTTGGTGGGGCAGGAAAGGGTCAGTGAGGGTACCCATCTCTACCGCTATAACTTGCATATCGGCGGGCAGACACTGCCGGCGAGGATGCTGGAGGTAGATTTATCCAACCCTTATGTGGAAATCCAGGCCATGCATCCCCGGGAAGGATTCAACGAACGGCAGACAGTCAAGGAGATGGCCGGGGAACAGGGAGCCGTGGCTGCGGTCAACGCCGACTTTTTCCATCTTACCAGGCCTGCAGCTCCTTTCGGTTTACATATAGAAGAAAAACAAATTATCTCTTCCCCCAGCTATGACAGCAGCTGGCTCGGCTTTGGCATCGATGAAAATAGAACAGCGCACATTACAAACTGGTTGTTCAGCGGCGAAGTCATTAGCCGGGGCACACACAGGTATCAATTGTACGGTTATAATCAGACCTATCGAAACGATAACAATATTTTTCTGTATGACCGGAATTGGGGTAAAGAAGTATCCTCAGTTTTTTTTGAGGGCCCGGTACTGAAAGTATTGGTGCGGAATGGAATCGTCCAGCAGGTGATTGAAAATGCAGAAACGGTTTCTATTCCCCATGACGGGTTTGTGTTGATCGCTGAAGGAAGGGGAGCTGCCTTTTTGAAAGAGCATGCATCTGCAGGCACTACCATGGAGTACAGGTTGGGGATCGAGCCGCCGCAAAAACTGGATATGGCCGTGGGAGGACACGTGATCCTGGTTGCCGACGGTCGCCCTGTGGATTCCGGCAGGCTGCCCTCCCCCGGCGCCACCAGAGCTTCCCGAACAGCCGTGGGTATGAGCTCCGACGGTAAAAAAGTATTTTTTGTAACCATCGATGGAACCCCGGCTTTGGCGGGAGCAACCATGGAAGAGCTGGCCCTTTTCATGAGCCGCCTGGGAGCATCGCGGGCTCTCAACCTGGACGGGGGCGGTTCTACAGCCATGGTAAGCCGTAAGCTGGGCGAATTTGAACCCCAGATAGTCAACCGGCTTCGCCACGGTTTTGAAAGGTCCCTACCCAATGTCATCGGTATTTTTAACCGGGCACCCAGGACGGAGGCGGCAAAACTTTTCCTCCGCGGGGTTGAGGGGCTGTTGAAGGGCACAGAAGCAGAATATACCGTGACCGGACATGATCGGCACTATCACCCGCTGCGTATCGAGCCCGGGGAGCTCTCCTGGGAAGTATCTGATCCGGAGCGGGCAGCGGTAGAAAGGGGTATCTTGAAGGCCAAGCAGGGGGGCGAAATTTCCTTAATAGTTTCTTTTCAGGGAGCTGTTGAAGAGAAGAAGGTGCGTATTTACGGGGGGGAAGATGTAACTGCTCTAATAACTACTCCTGCGGAGATCCGGCTTTTGCCGGAACAAAGTGTCCCGCTGCAGGCCAAGGTCGAGACCTATGACGGTTTATCTTTAGAACCTGCTCCGGGGAGTGTGAATTGGGAGGCGGATATCGGGTATGTTGAAGGTGGTATTTATTATGCGGGCACGGAGAGAGGATTCGGCACATTGACGGCTGAATTTGACGGCCACCGCCAGGATATTCCCGTCCGTATCGGCGGGAAAAGGGAACCCTTTTTCACCTTCCAGGAGTGGCAAACAACTTCCTTCCGCAGTCATCCCGCCGGTTTGCCCGGCAGCTTTGAGGTGCAGAGTGATCCCCAGTATGCCTATACCGGCGAGCGCTCAGGCCGTCTCCAGTATGATTTCAGCCGCCAGTTGGAAGGGATCATGATTGCTTATGGACAGCTGGGTTCGGGCCAGATTTCCATGGGTGAAAATAATATAGGCATTTCCGCTTATATCTACGGTGATAAGAGCGGTTACTGGCTGCGGGCCGAGGTGGTAAGTGCCGATGGCCAGAGGCGTTATGTGGATCTGGCCAGAGAGTTGGACTGGGAAGGCTGGCAGCGGGTGCAGGGCGCACTCGACCCATCCTGGCCGCAGCCCCTCGTTCTTAGCAGTATTTACCTGGTCCAGGAACCGGAAAATAGAACGGGCGCCTATCCCCAGAAGGGCACCATTTATATTGATAACGTGGAGATGGTCAAGGGATTGGACGCGGAAGACGAAAGAGAAATAAAAGCAAAGGGCGGCTTCCCGGAAGATCCTTCTCCCGCCCGTGGTGATGACGAAATACATCCGCCCGGAGAAAATGGCCCGCCTCCTACCCTGGAGATGTGGATCGGCTCCGACAGATATGAAGTAAACGGCCAGGCGGCAACCATGGAGGATGCAGTTCCTTTTATAGAAGGGGGGCGCACTTTCGTGCCGGTCAGATTTTTGGGGGAAGCCTTTGAGGCTGAGGCAGATTGGACTTCCCACCCGGAGAGCGGCCTGACAGAAACGGTAACCCTGGAGAACGAAGAGATCTTGATCACTCTGCATATCGGTGAATTTGAGATTACGGTGCTGGATAAGGCGGGCAACGAGCAAAAATCTTTCCAGACGGATGCAGCGCCCCTGATTGTTAATGGCCGCACTTACCTGCCTTTCCGTGCCATCGGGGAATACGGGTTTGGGGCCGAAGTAGGTTTTACCACTTTCCCTGACAGCAGCCGGGTCAAAAGCGTTTGGTTTAAGAGATAGAGATAATAGGAACAAATAAAAAGATGAATATGTAAGGCAAAAAGCATCCCTTGTAGGGATGCTTTTTGCCTTTGAGGGTGCTCTCAAGCTCTATTTATGGGCCAGAGGCAGATCATTTGTCATTATTATCCATGTTTGTGCGGTTTTTGATAAGTTTGCGCTGCATTTACTACATTTTGCAGAAAGTGATCCCAGCGGCTTATATTGCAGCTGCGAGGTGTTTCTTCGTATTGCCGGTAACATTCATCCGAGCAAAAATAGCGCATTCTACAATCTAAAAACTTCTCCATTTTAGGAGTAGGAGGACACAGCTCCTCTCCGCAGAGATACCTGCATTTGGCAGCCTCATGAGGATAAATTTCATGATTACAGGTAGCACAGTTTACTGTTGTGCTGTACTGTGTTAACATTATTCTCACCTCCCCTTGTGAAATTAATAATTAAAGCAACTGATGTAATTAATTTAGTAGGATTAATAGTATATCGTTGTTTTCTTATTATAACAGCATACCGGGTAAGCGTCAAGGCCTTTTTCTAAATAATCTATAAATTAATTTTTTCACATGGGAAAACGGCGAAAGGCTGTTTTTGTCGCAACTTTTGGGCACGCTGATTTTTGACTTGCTTTTACAGCTGTGAGCAGTTATAATATTAAAGTGACGGGTCTTTTTTTATGTGGGCTTCGTGGTTTTGTAGGGACAGATGACTTTTTAGTGTGCGGGTGTAGCTCAGTGGTAGAGCCCTGGCCTTCCAAGCCAGTCGCGTGGGTTCGATTCCCATCACCCGCTCCATTTTATTTGGGGGAGTGAAAGCCCCGGTGGGAAACATGTTGCTTACTGTACCACAGGAAGAAGAAAGCTACGATTCCCGTTTACTGACCGGAAACCACTTCCTTTCTTTCCCGGAGATTATCCCCCGCAGCGGAGCCCTCGATTCCATAAATGTTTTGCACAGGTCAACCTCTGCCCTCCTGGAATTCTGCGGAAGCGCCGAAAAACCCTTATTGGAACCGTTTTGCCGGGAAGAAGGACGTGAGCTGCATTTCAGCGGGCGCCTTTCCTGGAGATACCGGCACTACTGGGAACCCTGCTTTACGGTGCGGAGCGAAGGCCGGCAGCTGGCAGGAAATATCGTGGCACCCCCTGGTTACCGGGGTGCTGTTTATATTCTGAGCTTCACCAACCTGGGGCAGGATGCCCGGGCGGTGGAACTGGGCTGGAGAGGGACCTGGGGCAATCTTTATCGCACCGTTTTTACCCGCAAGCCCCTGCCTCCGGGCAGCGGCAGGGTGTATTTTGATCGCTGGACAGAAAGCCTGGTGCTGGAGGGGGGACTAGAAACACCCCTTGCGGCCCTGGCTTTTTCTTCTTCCGGGGCTGGCAGGTGGAGATACGTGCCTTCCCCCGATGGTTCCTTTTGCGCTTTCAGCCTCACGGCCACCCTCCACGTTCCCGCGGGTAACAGCCGCAGCCTGGCACTGTACATAGGCGCCAATCGTGAAGGCGACGGCGCGGGGACGGTGCTGGTGGATTTAAAACGCCGGGGCTGGCAGGAATTACAGGCAGAGAACCGCCGCTGGCTGCATGAACATATGCTTGTTTTAAACGGCGCCGCTCCACGAATGGAGGGTCTTCTTAACCGCAATCTTTTTTTTAATTACTTTTATGCCCTGGGTCGTGCCCTGGATACGGAAGAGCTGCTTTCCCTCACTTCCCGGTCTCCGCGCTATTATGTTTCCGCAGCCTTCTGGAGCAGGGACGCGCTGCTGTGGAGTTTTCCGGGGTTGTTATTGGTGGATTATGCTGCCGCCCGGGAGCTCCTGGTGGGAATCTTCGCTAGGCACGCCGGAAGGGCCGGTGAGCACGCTCATTACTTGAACGGCACCCTGCTTTATCCCGGTTTTGAACTGGACCAGCTGGCCGCTTTTATCCTGGGCTTGAAATACTACCTGGGATTTAGCGCTGATTTTACGCTGTTAGGCGAAGAAGCTGTTTTGAAGGGGCTTAAGGAAGTGGCGCAAAAGCTTTTATCCCGGCGAGATCCCCGGAGCGGGCTTTACAGGACCTTCCTGGATCCTTCCGATGATCCGGTTACTTATCCTTTTTTGACCTATGATAATGCCCTGGCCTGGTGCTCCCTTCAGTTTTTGGCCGGGCTGCAGCGGAAGTATCTTAAGGGGGTCGAGCTTGGGGGCAGCGCTAACGATCTTATTGCCGCGGCGGAGGCGCTGAAGGAAGCCTTATACAGACACTGTGTGGTCCGGGGTCCCGGGGGTCCCATGTTTGCCTGGGCCGTGGATGGCCGGGGAGGATATACGCTCTATGATAATCCACCGGGCAGCCTGCAGCTCCTGGCTTATTACGGTTTTTGCCGCCCCGAAGACCAGGTCTACCGGAATACGGCAGCATGGATCCGTTCCAGGCACAATCCCTATTTTAATCATGATGCGGTTTTTGCTGAAGGAGGCTCCCGGCATGCTGCCAACCCCTGGCCGCTGGCTGCGGCCAATGATCTTTTAAGCCAGAACAGAGGGGCTTTAGATTTTCTGGAAAGGGCCTCCATGGACAGCGGCTTTTGCTGCGAGACGGTTTTTCCGCACAGCGGGATCGCTGCTACGGGCCTGGCTTTTGCCTCGGGGGCCGGTTTTTTGGCTTATGCCCTGTGGTACCGGCTGGTGCACAAAGCCCTTGGAACCCCGGAGCGAGCGTAAAATAGTTTAGTAGAGCTAATTATCACTGCCTCCGGAAAGAGATCTAAAGAGATCTAAAGAGATCTATAGAGGAAAGGCTGGTAGCGGCGGTAGAGATCCAGGTTTGTATCTCCCAGGTAAGGGGGGTGAGCCGAGCGCATTTCCCGCAGTGCTTCCAGGTCCAGTTCTGCTACAGCCATATCTTCACCGGCAGGTTCCGGCGTTTCGGCCAGTATCCCGTCTCCCGCGGGACTGAGCTCCAGGGGCGCAAAGAGGCCGGCCCGGCCGCTAAAACTGAAACCGGCGAAACTGCCGACCAGCGCGCTGCGGACACCGTAGGCCGGTACTTCCTGTACCCTGGACCAGGTGCCCCGCAAGGCCAGGGAAAAGTTGTAGGGCCCGGTGTCAGCTATGGGAACCATAATAATCTCGGCGCCCAGCAGCTGCAGGATGCGGAAAGTTTCGAAATAGGTGGCGTCCATGCAAACCGGCATAGAAAGAGTGCCGAGTGGTGAAGGGAAAACCCGGAAGTTGTGCCCCGGGCTGAGTCCCCATTTGAGCTCTGTGGGGAAAAGGTGCACCTTGTCCTGGATGCCCATCAGCCTGCCGCCCGGGTCGTAGAGATAAGCGCGGTTGACAATACGGGCGGCTTCGTCAAGCTCCATAAAGCTGCCGGCCATAATGTAAAGCCCGTAGGCCGCTGCCAGGTAGGAAAAGGTGAGGTGAGACGTTCTGGTGACAAAGGGGTTGCTGTAGCGTATGATATCCTCCACGGGCAGTTCTTCCGGGGGGACCTTGCTGCCGGCAGGGTATTTCTCCCCTGGCAGATCGCCTGTGA
>SLJK01000117.1 GCA_007135125.1 Syntrophomonadaceae bacterium
ACTCTCGCCTCTTTTTCAACCCATCTCATCTTCATAACCTGTTCCCACCTGAAAATAAGGGTTGGCGACCTGCATCCCGCAGTAAGCACAATCAACATATTTTCTATCCCGTGATTCATTGGCGCTGTAAAATTTCCGTTCGCAGTGGGGACACAACCACTCCCTAACCATCTGCAGACATCCTTTCCGTATTATATTATGGTACGCCAGCCTAGAAAAACAACGGCCTCCCTGGAGGCAAGGCAGCAGGTAAGCCGCACGCTATAACAACTTTAAGAAAAAATAGCTGGAAATAAACAGCTATCTATGGGCAATATTTAAAATATTCCAAACTTAACTTTTTTGTTCTACAAGATGCAACAAAAGTCCTGCTAACCGGGAGGATTTTTCCCCTTTTTTATGGGTTTTTCCTCCTCACGGCCTGCGCAATAAGGACAAAACTTTAGTAGGGCTCTCCGGCAGCCCCGGCTTCCCCGGTTTGCAGAGATAGCAGAAACTTTTTTGCATACCACCCGGTAAGCAGGAATTTTACGAAACATTACCGAATGTGATTGCTGAATTTTTATGTTATTATATATTTGGTTAATTTTGGAGCAAAATACACAGTTCCGGGGGAAACAGTGATGAAAGACGGAGGAGATAAATACCGCTTACTGGTAGAAAACCTGCCGGACGGGTTCGCCTATATCCAGGTTGTAACCGGCGGTGAGGACAAGCCGGCAGATTATATGTTTATGGAGGTAAACCGGGCCTTTGAAGAAATGACGGGGCTGGCAAAGGAGAAGCTACTCGGCAAAAAAGTAACCGAACTGCAGCCGCACCTGCAAATACCCCTCCCGGAGTGGCTCAGCAGCTGTGGGGAAGTGGCTTTCAGCGATGGGAATGTGCGCCTGGAGCGGTATCATGAGCCGACAGGGCGCTGGTATGAGGTCACCGCCTACAGTGATGCCCCCGGTTATTTTGCCACGGTCTTTCGGGATATTACTGATAAACAAATGCTGGAGGAGCAGATGAAAGCTGCCTTGAGCGAGGTGCGGCAGCGGGAAAAAGAGACGCGGGGCCTGCTTGATGCTTTCCGCTCCATACTGGAGTGCGAAACCTTCGAGGAGGCCTCCCGCCAGGTTTTTGAGGCCTGCTGCAACGCCACGGGGGCGCAGGCGGGCTATGTCGCCTTAATGAATGACGAGGGCACTGAAAATGAAGTCCTGTTCCTAGAAACGGGCGGGGAAACCTGTAACGTTGACCCGCAGCTGCCGATGCCCATCCGGGGACTGCGCTCTGAAGCCTACTCCAAGGCAGCGGTGGTCTACGAGAATGATTTCGGGCGCAGCGAGTGGGTGCAGTTCATGCCTCCCGGCCACGTGGAGATGCGCAATGTAATGTTCGTCCCGCTTACCATCAGCAGCAGGGTTGTCGGTGTCATAGGGCTTGCCAATAAGCCGGGGGACTTCACAGAAGATGACGCGCGCCTGGCCGCCCCTTTCGGCGATATCAACGCTATAGCCCTGCGGCGCAAGCTGGACGAAGAAACATTGCTGGAGAGCGAAACAAAATTCCGGAAGCTGGCCGAATCTACCGAGGCTGTTTTATGGGAATACGATATTACAATTGACCGCTGGACTTATGTGGCACCGCAAGTAACGCGGATTTTGGGCTACCTGCCGGAAGAATGGACTGACCTGCAATTCTGGGTCGACCATATTCACCCGGATGACCAGGGATGGGCAGTTCCCTACTGCCTGGAATGCACGGGACGGGGAGAAGAGCACACTTTTGAATACCGTTTTTTGAAGAAAAACGGAGCTTATGCCTGGCTGCGCGACGTGGTAAGCGTGGAGATGCAGGACGGAAAACCGGTAAAGTTGCGCGGCTTTATGTTCGATATTACTAGCCTGAAAGAGGCGCAGCAGAAGATCGCTGAATATAACGAAACGCTGCAAGGGCTTTACCGGCAATTGGACGAAGAAATGGAGAAGGCCCGACGGGTACACGAGAGAACACTACCCAGGAGCCTTCCCCGGGCAGAAAGGATTTCACTGGCGGCCCACTACCAGCCGGCGCAAAAGCTGGGGGGCGATTTCTACAATGTAGCGCAGGTAGGCTGTAAGCTCGTCTTATATCTTTCTGACGTAACGGGACACGGCCTGGACGGGGCCATGCTGAGCACCTTTATCAAGGAGGCTGTCGACAGTTACCTCAGTTTAAAACCGGAAGCGATCTATCCCGCTGCCATACTCCGGCACCTGGACACCCAGTATCGCCGGGAAAACTACCCGGACGATTACTTCATCAGCATTTTCCTGGCGGTTCTGGACCTGCAAACCGCTGTTCTGAGCTATGTCAGCGCCGGTTTCCAGACCTCTCCCCTGGTCTACCTGGGACCTGACGAGCAATGCGAACTGCAAAAAAGTGACCTGCCCATCACGACTGCCATCTCTCCCGAGCTCATGGAATTTGAAGAAGGCAGCATTACTCTCACCCCCGGCTCTACTATCCTTTTCAGCACCGACGGCCTGACCGAGCAAGCTGTAGAAGGAAAGCTCTACCAGGAACGGGTTCCTAAAGTCTTTTACCGGAACGCATACCTGCCTCCCGAGGCTATAGTCCGGGCCCTTAAAGATGATTTTTACATTTTTAATAAGGGTACGCTGCAGGTTGATGACGACATAACCTTCCTGGTCCTGCAGAAGGATCCGCAGGAGAAAAAGACCCTACACCTGGAACTGCAAAGTAATTTCAAGGAACTGGATAAAGTTAAAGAAGAAATTTTCCGGCACCTTCCCGACGAACTTAAGGTCGAAGCACAAATGCTGGCGGCAGGAGCCTGCGAATTGGCAGCCAACGCCATGGAGCACGGCAATAAACTTGACCCCGGGAAAAGGGTAAACCTGGAGTTAATCCTTACCGAAGAATATGCCTGCGCAATCGTGGAAGATGAAGGCGAAGG
>SLJK01000015.1 GCA_007135125.1 Syntrophomonadaceae bacterium
ATATTTACAATTTTGATATCCCCCAGGATGCGGAAAGCTATGTCCACCGCATCGGGCGCACGGGGCGCCTGGGAAAGGCGGGCATCGCGGTCACTTTTGTCACACCTCGCGAACTTGACCAGCTGCATATTATCGAAAGAACGACCAAGAAAAAAATCACTCGCAAGCCGGTGCCTTCAGTCAGCGAAGCGCTGGAAGGGCTGCAGCAGCTAACCGCCGACAAAATTCTTCGCGTAATCGAAGAGGATGATACCCGCCGCTACAAGGAAACGGCAGAGACCCTGCTGCAGGAAAATGACTCTGTAACACTACTCTCGGCGGCACTGAAACTCCTCACCAAAGAGCCTGAATCAGTAACGGTCCAATTAACAGAAGAACCCCCTCAAAAAAGAAAAGGGTTTTCCAAAGAACCCCAAAGCTTTAAAGGAGGGGGAGGATCCTCGGCCTGGCAGAAAAATAAGCCCGGACATAGCAGCAGAACCGATAAAAGAAAAAGAAAATACCAATCGCGCTAGTGTGTGCCTGGAGCGGTGCAAGAGTGAGTGGGACAAGGGGAAAACCCTTCTCCCACTTTTTTGTGGAAGATGAAGGGCCCGCATACAGCCGAGAAAAATAAAAAAAGGCAGGAAAAGCAGGAAGGCAGGAAATTGGCCGCTACCTGTTGAATTAAGGCTAGACCCTTTTTTCGAGGTGGCCAAGCATTATGGATAATCCCCCAGAAAACAACATCACTGCTGCTTCCTCAACGGGTAAGCAGGCCCAGCCACCCCGGCAGGGGCTTGCCTACGAAAAATATACTTTACCGTGCCGGATTGAGCATGGAGAACTGCTTATCGACGTGGAACGAGAAGGAGAACAAGGAGCAGCAGGGGAAAGTTTTGTATACTCCAGGAAGCACGGTTCCGAGACGGCAGAAAAAATGCTCCGGGCTACGGAAGGATACCTCCTCTTCAACCCGGTGGAACCGATCAACAAGCCCAAAGAAATCACCCCCTTTTTCCTCATCCAATTCCGGCAGACCCTGACCGTCAAGCCGCGGGAAATATATGAAATTATGGTTACTTTCCCGGTAGATATCGCCTGCATGTTTGTTGCCGGGGAACAGGATTATACCGTTTTGGATATTTTTTCCCTGACGGAGCCGAAATATTCATTATACGGCACCCCAAAGAGCGGCCTGATCTGCCGCTACTGGGAAAGCAGGGTCTACCCTGCCGCTCCGCCGTCACCTGATCCGCTGCAGGAAGGTGTGATGCGCATCAGTATAAGAAACACCACCTCCCGCTGGGTGGAAGTTACCCAGGCTGTTTTCAGCGCCAATGAAATGAAGATCTACTATAATCAAGGCAAAGCCTACACGGAAACGTATATGAAAATCCTCAGTGATACATCGGCAGAAACAGGTTTCAGCATTACTCCTCCTCCCCTCCATCTTAACCTGGAAAAATCCCTGGAATTGCTGGCCGCCAGAAAAATGATCATGAGCGAACCGAAATTGCTAATGGAGGAAGGGCTATGATTTTTAACATGATCGTGTACGGAGAAGTCACCCTCCTCAATATCATGGTGGCCCTACTGCTTTTTGTGGGGTCCCTGGTTATCGCCAAAATAATTGCCATCAACATCAGGCGCTCCTTCCGGGAAAGAATCGCCCGCGAACACCTGGAACTGATTGTAAAGGTCCTTTCTTACTTCATAATCGTGATCGGCATTATTTGGGCCCTCCCCCATATCGGAGTCGAGCCCTCCGGGTTGATGGTGGCGGGAGGTATTGTGGGTCTGGCCATCGGCTTTGCCAGCCAGAGTATTGTAGGCAATCTGGTCTCGGGGCTGTTCCTGATCCTGGAGCGCCCCATAAAAATTGGGGATACCGTGGAGATAGACGACATACTCGGTATAGTAGAGGATATCCGCATTATCTCCACCACGCTGCGCACCTTTGACGGTTTGTATATCAGGATACCCAATGAAACCGTCTTTACTTCCAATATAACTAACTTCGTGGTCCACGTTGCCAGAAGATTTGAATACAGTGTGGGCATACGTTACAGCGATGACGCAGACAAGGCGATCGGGATTATAAAAAAGACCATCGAAAGCCACCCTTTGGCCCTGCATAATCCCCCCGCCCAGGTATTTGTTGACGAACTTGGGGACAACAGCGTTAATATAATCGTCAGGATTTGGGCCCCTTCCCTGGAGTGGCTCGGGGTAAAAATGGAGCTGCTGTGGAAAATCAAAACCGCCATTGAAGCTGAAGGAATCGAGATTCCCTTTCCCCAACGTGTGCACTGGTTTGCCGAAAAACCACCAGCTCAGACCGATGCCTAGCGGTAGAAGCGAAACAGTGGCCGCAGCACTCCCCCGTTTAGAGATGCATCCCGTACCCCCCTGTACGGATCAAGGCCGGAACAAGGGGGAAAGGAAGCCCGTCCCCTATGTCCCGGCCGTCCTTCGCTTTGTTTCCGGCCAATTCTGCCCACCGGCCACCATTTAGCTCTCTTTTTCGAACTCGTCCTTTCCCGCCCCGCAAACCGGGCACTCCCAATCATCCGGCAGGTCCGCAAAAGCGGTGCCCGGCGAAATACCATTATCCGGGTCCCCTTCCTGCGGGTCATACACGTAACCGCAAACGGTGCACACATACCTATCCATATTACCTGCACTCCTTTCTCTTTCCTGGCATTTTACATATGCTTCGTTACACCTTATATCTTACATCTTACATCTTATATCATACATCTTACAACAATTTAAGGCTAATCCTGTGCTGCTTTGATTGCTTCGCCCAGTTTTTTAGCGCTCTCTTTTACTTCCTCCAATTCTTGCGGATCGGGGGCATAG
>SLJK01000012.1 GCA_007135125.1 Syntrophomonadaceae bacterium
GCCGACAATCCAGGCGTCCGAGAGCTCTTTCATGCCCTCGGTTATAACCTGGTAGTCAATCGACTCGGGCGACATATGGAATAACTCCTCCGAGTAGCTTAAGAGGTTATTAAGTGTAGTAATCTCTACTTTTTGGGTTTTTTCGCTCCGCTCTTTCTCCCGGGACATAACAGGCGACCTCCCAAGTGACTATTTTCTACCAGGTTGACAAGGGGTTGACACGGGGACGGGGTACCTGTCAACTTTTCCCCTTTCCTTTTTCCTTTTCCTCTTTCACCTTTCCCCTGCTGCTATTGCCTTTGCAATTATCCACTTTCCTGCTGTTAACGCCTTGTCAATTTGCACCCCTGCTGATTTTAACGCTTGTTTGGGTAAGTGTTATTCTTACCAGGCGTTATCATCATCTTCAGTTTCCTCGGCCGGCGGCTTTTTGCCCGGTGGCTCTTCCCCGGTTGGTTCCCCGGGTTTGTGGAAGTCGTTCCTGCCGTTATCTCCGGCTTCTTCTGTTATCTCCGGCAGTTTGACCGGGTAATCCAGCTCACCGGCATATTCATCAATTTCTGCCACCGTCTTTCCGTCTTTTAGGAAGAGAATGCGACAACCCGACAGCTTTTTGACGGCGGAACTTAGAAACTGCACCCTGAGTCCCTCCGGGTGGGCATATTCAAATGCTTCCGTTAAATCAATTTTGGTTTTGGGACGTATTTCAAGCTTGCGCTTTTCCATGACCTGCCCGGTTTTTGCGTCGACAATCCGTATATGCTTTCGTTTGAGGAGGAGCAACACGATCACTGCAATCACCAGCAGGGCGATGATTCCCAGCAGGACAAGCGCTGTCCGGGAGGGCTCATCCTCCTCTTCCGGAATTGCGATAACCTCGGCTTCTTCAGTTTCATCCTCGGGTAGGGAAACAGCAAGGTTCACCGTATAATTAGGCGCAGTTTCATCAATACGAAAGCTTGTCAAAAAGACTTCTTCCGGAATGCTCGGATCCGCCAAATAGAGTTCGTAGCTGCCGAAATCCACATCTTCAAAGAAGAAATAGCCGTTTCGGTCTGTTGTGGTCTCATAGGGGCCCATGACAACGCGCATCATGGAGAGCGGGTTCCGCTCCTCATCAGCCAGCCAGCCTTCAACCGTGCCGGCGGTGGGAACGACATCCGTTTCAGGGGGTGCGGGTTCAGGCTCGGGCTCCGGCTCAGGTGCGGGTTCGGGCTCCGGTTCCACGTCGGGCTCCGGTGCAGGCTCTACCCCGGGTTCAGGATCGCCGATGCCCGGTATCATATCCCGAACTTCTTCCATATAAGTCCTCATACTTTCCAGCAACCCCGCCATGGCTTCCAGCAGATCATCAAGCAGGTCATCAACGACCGGTAAGCCCGAAAAGTTTGAGGACTCCGAGTTATTTTGCGGGTCGGGCGAGGACTCGTTTGCAGCGAAGGTAACTGCAAATCCACCCGTCAAATAAGTCACAAAAACAAGCAGCAGAACCAGCACCAATAATTTTCGTTGCGTATTTCTTTGCATACATAATCCCTCGCTCTTGGGGAAATTTGCATTACTTAATACACTTCTATAATATCAAATAGAACACGGGAATTCCATAAACATTTTTCGTGTTTGTAATTTTTCGCATTTTTTTGTGGTATGTATTTTTTAATGAGACTTTTTGTGCCTTATCCAGTTCTTTCTGCTCTATCTGCTACTTATTATATTCACATATTTGGGTCTATGATATGGTCTATGTTACAATTTTGGATAGTCTGGTAAGATAAAACAAAGTGGCGAAGTGGTTACGGGTCAACTTTCTTTAGTTGAACTGGCTACTATCAAACAAAAAACACCCCCGGATATATTTCCATTCCCGGGGTGTTTTTGTCTGAAAAAGTATGCTAAGTTCAACTGGTATGCAGCAAGCATTATTTCAAAAGGGCAAGGAAACTGCGGGAAACCATATCTTGTTTGCCGGCTGCAAGGTTCTTTACAATTGTCACTAACTGCAGCAGCACATATGGTCTTTTTCATCACTTTCTTTCAATACTTTGATCCGTTTTTCTGCTTCTGCGGCTTCTTTTTTCAATTCTTCCAAGTAGTGTTCCAACTGTTGGATCTTTTCCTCTTTAGACAGAAATCGCCTAGAGGGATGTCCCCCACCACAGCAACAGGTAGCACCATGTCCTCCAAAATGATGTTGAGCACAGGTCATTAGTCTCACCTCCTTCCAAGTGACTGGCTACACAATGGATTGATACTTTTGCAGAAAACGTTCCAAAATGCCAATATTCCCCCGGATAGTTGTTGTCCAGGCGGATAGCAGTTCATTCCCCTCGGTAGTAACCTTGTAGAGGCGCTTTGCCGGCCCTGCTTTGCCGGTTTCCCAATGCGAAGTGACCATGCCTTCACGTTCCAGTCGGCGCAGGTGCCGGTAAATATGTCCCGGGTCCTGCGATTCGGGTTCAAAGCCGAAGTCATTAAGCTTTTGCAGGAGATCATACCCATGTGACGGCTCCTGGCGTAAAAGCAGTAAGAGGCAGGGCTCCAAGAAGCGCTCCATGCGTCCTACGCGGCAGCAGTGGTCCATCAAGTTTGCTTTTTCTTCATGGTGTTCGTGAGTATGTTTGTTACACATAAGATCACCACAATCTATAGAACAAAATTATATATGTGTTAATTACATATAGTTTAACATTAAATTTTTTTTCTGTCAATGCTATTATCTGCGGTGTGTAGTTATTCTGTGATAATGTCATGTTGAATTTATTCTGGTAAAATGTCACCTATGCGAGAGGAGATCTTCAACATGACTCAGGATGAAATTGATAAACTCAGAGTCATCAACCAAA